>JACNKY010000142.1 GCA_014381795.1 Pseudomonadota bacterium
ATCCAGTATGTACGGATTTGATTCCTTCACGCGCTTCTTTATTCTGACGGTTTATTCGTAAAACACGTCTATATATTTCAAATGCTTCATCCCAGGATTTGTTATCTACATTCAACTTGGCGATACGTAATAGCAATTCCTGCGATGTGATTTCAGGAACAAGCTTTTCATAAATTTCCAGTGCTTTTTTAGTACGGTTTCCTTCAAAATGGTTTTCTGCATCTTGCAGGCAGGCATCGATATTATAGTTGCTCTGAGATCGTTCAAGCAATTTGAAAGTAGTAAAAAACCTTACTCTGGATTGCAGAATCATTCCTTTACGCTTATACAAGATCCCAAGGTTTACATTGCTGTAGCGGTGATTTGGATTACGGATAAGAATACTTTGAAATGTTTTAATTGCATTGTCTATATCGCCTTCAAGTGAACTTGCAAGTACCAGGAAACAACGCAAATCTACATTTTCTTTTTCACGCATTAGCAAACGTTTGAACACATTCTTTGCTATTATCCCATCCATTGTCTGCAGACAGTAGATGCCTAATGCGAAACAGGCCTTGTTCTCTTCTTCGCTTTCCGCCTCTAAATTGGAAATGATGTAGTTAAATGTCTGCTCTGAATCAATACTATTCCCTTCCGCCTGTATTTCTTCTTCATCTGCTTTGTTTTTCGCTGCTTCTACTGTTTTTGCTTCTTCTTCAACGTTTTTAGCTTCAGACTCTTTTGCGTCCTCTTTAACTTCATTTAATTCATTTTTATCTTCAGCAGACTCTTTTGATTCTTCTTCAAATTCATCCTCCTTTTTTACATCTACAGTCTGCAGGTCATTTACTTCATCCACAACTATAGTAAAATGCTGTTGCATTTCAACCAAATTTTCAAGTCCCTCTTGAATGTCAGGCAGGACGAAGTCTGTCAATTTTTCAAATTCGCCAATTGCAGAAACTGCATTGCCGTCCGCAATTTCCATTTTTGCGTTTGCTGCAGCAAGATTATAGCTCGCGGTTTTAAAATCAGGATCATGCTTAAGACAAAGATTGTACATGTTTTTTGCACGATTCCAATCATGTTTTTTGCGATATGTGTTACCCAGCAGATTGGCTAATTCTACGTTTTTAGGATCCGTTTTCAGGACATTAACACCTAAACTTATTATACCGTCAGGATTTCCTCCACCCTGCATTTCCTGAAATAGTTTAGTAACGGTTTCTCCGGCAAGTTTTGGGTCAAGTTCCAACGCTTTGTTAAACTCAACTGCTGCCCATTCGTAAAAATTTTTTTCCAGCAAACTCTTACCGCGCTCAAGAATTGAGTTTAACTCTTTGTTTGGATCGTCCTTGCTGAAAAATTTATCAAGTATTTTCATGAATCTGAGGGTATCCGGCTAATCATTTCACTTGGTCTGATGAATCTTTGTATGTGCTTCCAAGTCCAAACATCATCATAACCGATGGTGATCTTAATGTAAATTCGAGTTTTAAGAAAAAGTTCATCTTAAACAATGATTTGATCATTTTGAAAAAAGTAGTAAATTAGGTAGTCATACAAATTTTTTATGTTTTTTATCCGGAATATTAAATTGCTGAAAAATTCATCAATTCTCATAAATGACTTGCTAAAATCAGGCCGGATGTGGCATCTATTGTGCAGAATATTGTGCAGAAAACTATTATTCTGATAATCTCCGAAGTATTTTTCCTTTTGTGTACAGTAATTTAAAGATAAAATAAGACTGTATCAAGTAAATTATAACATCAAAACTGAGAAATAATGGCAGAAGTATCTGATGATTTTGAAATTAAACTGTCCAAAGAAGACAGTCCGGATGACATTTTAAATGATCAAGGAGACATAGAGTTGTTTGAAGAAGATCACAGCGGAGATGAGCCTTTAGCGGGTATCGATGATGCAGATTTGGATGATATTCTCTCTGCTTCTGATGATATGGATGACGATCCAGATGAAGACGAGATAGACCTGGGCATGGATGAGATTGGTGAGCTTGTTGAAGACTTAAAATTGGATGTGGCAGATGATGATGATTCATCACTTGAAGGAGAAGCAGATATGGTTTTCGATGAGGAAGAAACGGAAGATGACAGTAATGATTCCGTAGAAAGTTTACTTGATGAACTTGGAGATGACGATAGCGAAGAACTTAATCTTGCGGATGATTCTGCCGAGATAGAAAGTTCTGCTGATATAGAGGACGCTATTGAAACTGACGTAGAAGGAAGTTCAGAGGCAGACGATGAACAAGTTTCTGCTGAAACTGAATCTACCGAAGAAGCTGAGAATAGTTCCGGTGATGATTCAGCTGAAAGTACAGAGCAAGATTTTGAAGATATGGAACTTGGTATGGATACTCTTGACGACACCAAAGATGACGACTTAACGGATCTTGGACTAGATGATATTGAGACTGTTGAATCCGACGAAGAAGATTCTGCTGATGAAACTGAGGAAGTGGTTGTTCAGGATGATACAACAGAAGATGAAATAACGGATCTTGGATTAGATGATACTGAGACTGTTGAATCCGGCGAAGAAGATGCTGCTGATGAAACTGAAGAAGTGGTTGTTCAGAATGATACAACAGAAGATGAAATAACGGATCTTGGACTAGATGATACTGAGGCTGTTGAATCCGGCGAAAAAGATGCTGCTGATGAAACTGAGGAAATGGTTGTTCAGGATGATACAACAGAAGATGAAATAACGGATCTTGGGATTGAGGATGTCGAGACGCCCGAGCTTGAACCTGAAACGGTTGAGTCTGTCACTGAGCCCGCGGAGATTGAACCTGAAGCAGATTATGTTGCCCCGGAAGCAGAGGACATTTTGGCATTGGAAACAACAACCGATACTCAAGGTGAGCTTGAGGAAATAAGTGAGGATAAAGAAGAAATTGAAGCTGAAGAATCAGAAATTGAAGTTCAAGTTCAAGAAACACCTGCAATTGATATAGTGGAGAGTGAAATGCCAATTGAATCAGAGGCAGCAGAGAAAATAGCGGCCCCTTTAGGCTCAGACATGCTGTTAAATTTCAACCATGAAGTGGTGGTCGAAATAGCGAGGACAAGTCTTAGCGGCGAAGAAATCACACAGATCACTTACGGCAGCATTATTGAACTTGATAAAGTTGCAGGAGAACCGGTGAATTTGGTCCTCGATGGTAAAACAATTGCTCTTGGTGAAGTAGTACAAATCAACAATGAAAAACTGGGCATACGCATCATAGGCGTTATTCAGGACTAATTGAAATTATGCTTCACCAAACAGAAATCCCCGTAAAGCCTTATGAGCTGGCTGAAGCTCAATTTAAAACAGGGCGATTCCACATAATGGACATTGTCTTTCGCAGATGGGCAACTCTCTTACAAGAGACGCTTTACGCTAAAATGGGAATGATGTTAGAGGTATCCACTGAAAATGTGGTGCAGATGAGATTTGAAAAATTCTTAGATTCGCTTGAGAAACAGCCAATCTATATTTTTGAAACTCTAAACCATAGCCGGGGACTTTTACTTGTTGATAAGTCTTTTTTTGATTTAGCACTTAACGGCAAAGCAGATCCGACTGCAGAAAAGTTGTCACTGGTTCAGTTGATGAAAGAAAACCAGCAGACCCTGCTTAAATTGGTAAGTACGATGATTGATGATTTTGAAAAAAGCTGGCTTAATATTGCAGAGGTTGAACTTAAACTGAATCGTGTTACCATCTACCCCCGCCGTGCAAATGTCATGTTGCCTTACGAATATTGTTTCACAGGGCGTGTTCAGCTTAGTCTTAACGGTTTTCAAACAAGTCTACAGTTATGCCTGCCTTATGCTGCTCTTGTGTCTGTGCTAAGACCGCTCGAAAATAAAAAAATTATTGAACCTGAATCTATGGCTTATTACTTCCCTCAAGTGAAAGAGCATTTCAAGGATTTATTGGAAAAGACTGAATATTCGGTTGTTGCTGAACTTGGGAAAGCTGATTTGAGAGAAGCAAATGGGAAGTTGGAAAAAGGGCAGGTCCTGCCTTTGCTGAATAAAGACGGCCTCGTTACTATCCGGATTAACGGAACTCAGGTATTACAAGCTTCTGCAGGGGAATCCTCAGGGCACTACTCAGTTCAGGTGATACGAGCTACTGAGGACAAAAAGCCCTCAACAATTCAACCAAAAAGAGAATTCAAACAAGTAACATGGCCAACTCAGTAATTATCGTTTTTTAAAACTGTAGCAAGCCATTTGTCAGGATTCTCTCCACACTCCCGGAAAAGTTCTAAGGTCTCATCCGCAGGGGTAAGACCCTCTTTTGTGTACTGCTCAAAATAAGGCAACAGCCAATTCTCCTCTGCCGATCCAAGTCCCTCTATGGCTTTTTCTACGATTAATCTTCCAGTCTTTGCAAAATTTGCTCGATTGACTTCAGCATGTAAAGCATCCTTTGCTACAGCATTTTTATAAATTATAAATTCTTCCTTAGGCAAATCCATCAGAATTGATTGTACGGAGGAAAAAGCAGTTTCATTATAAAGTAATGCACCGATCAATGCCGGAACCGCGATTGAATATTGCGGAGTAACGCTGTCAATAACCCTCACTTCCAGAATGTTTTTTATTCTGATGTCCGGAAAAAGCATTCCCAAGTGTTCTTCCCAGTCATCCATGCTCATTTTTAAGTCCGGATGCTTACCGTCTAACAACTGCTGGAAGCTCCAATCGGTCGTAAGAATCTCTTCTCCATCACGTTTTAAATGATACGGCGCTGCCTTTAAGGCCCAGTCTATGTAGTCCTCTAGACGAAAATCAGCACTTAAAAAGGCTTCAGGAAGTCCGGAACGTGAATTATCTGTATGCTCCCAAATATGTGAGCGATAAGATAGATAACCGCTGGGGGCGCCTCCTATTAAAGGACTGTTGGCAAATATTGCTGTTAAAAAAGGAGAAAGGCGGTTTAGAAAAATAAATTTCCTTTCCATATCTTCTATGGAAGCATAATCAATGCTGACCTGTACACCAGTTGAGGCTTTCATCATCCACTGTCCGAGAGAACCTGTATTCAGCATGTGAGGGAACATTATCCGATAACGGCTCTTGGGAAAAAATGGCAATGCTTTCAAAGCATGCAGTGGTTGCGCTCCCTGAAACAAAAGTTTTCCTCCAAAACCCGTAACTGCTTTTTTCAGCAGCTTTAAGTAAGACTGCAAAGAATTGTGTACTTCTAAAAGAGATTTTCTAGGTGCATCTGAAAGCTCAATTTGTCCTCCTGGTTCAATCGTGACTTTTGAACCAGACGGACTTGTAAGTGCCAGAAGCATGTCTTTTTCATAAATTTTTTCAAGCGGATCAGCAGTGTCTTTTGTAAGTTCTACTAAATTTTCTAAAACACTGAAAACTCCTGAATCACCATCAACAGGTAAAGGGAGAAAAGCATCTTCAGGATTAGCTTCATCTGGAATCAAAACGAAATTTTCATACTCCATGCCGATCAAATTATTGTCGGGAGCACCGGATTCTTTATGGCAATAGCCTAGAAAAAGGGATTTAAGGTCGTTATGAGTCATGATTGTATTGTTGCCCAATTGGAATGGTGAAATAGTATTGCAAGCAGTTAAAAGCAAATTAAAGAAGTCCGTTAATCATGCTTTTACTGATAGAGGTGATCCAGCTAAATGCGCTAAAACCAGGCAAAAACAGACTAAGCATGACTAAACCCATTAAGGCCTGTGAACCATAGCGGTAATTCCAGTGCTGAAATCGTATTTTTAAGTCAACTGGTAAAAAATGAGGTAATACTGAATTTCCATCAAGTGGTCCAAGTGGAATCAAGTTGAAGAGACAAAGATTAAAATTGATAAATATAAACAGGTATAACAGTTCCAGCAGTGGAACTCCTGCAATTGATGATAAATTGTTTTTTGCTAAAAAACTAAATAGGAATGCTGCTCCTACTCCCAATAATAAATTCATCAATGGTCCTGCCGAAGCTATGTAAAAATCTGCATTGCGTACACGGTAGTTATGTGGATTAACAGGTACTGGCTTGGCGTATCCAAATCCTGCAATTAATAGCATTAAACTTCCGAACAAGTCCAAATGCACAAATGGATTGAGGGACATTCTACCTGCGTTTTTTGCCGTGTCGTCTCCACAAAGATGGGCTACATATGCATGGCCGAATTCATGGAAAGTTAAAGCAAAAATCAGACTGAAAATCAGAATGATCAAAACTTGCGGAGGAAGACTAAACAACAATGTAGTATTTTATCAATAGAGATGAGTTTTTAGAGATATATTATATTTATTGTTAATTATTATTGTATCAGAAAGTTAAACATCACCAAAAGACAAAACTTCAGCCGCAATTATTTTACATTTAATTCAGTGTTCTGGATTAGCAATTAATGCCCTAATGTTAACAGTCGTATAATAGTAGATTTTCATACAAAAAAGCTTTACTATTTTTGCTGATAACGACATTATATATATATTCTAATATTTACCTGTTCGCTAAAAATTATGTAGTCGCACAAAATAGACTGGCGAACAAAAACACCCCCGTAAAAGCCTGTAAGTTCATCAGGGGAATCTTGGTTTTCAACTCCTCCCTATAAAAAGTTGAATCTTTCATGTACCAGGAAAATCGATACAGACAAAGGTCCAAAGATGTCTGGTAACTGTTAAGGCTGACGGGGGTGAACCTCACTTAATTTCAAGATCCTCAAAAAATTCTTAATTTCATAAGTATTTTAATATCTTTTACAGTTTAAGCCCTGTAGAATCTATGGCGGTTGCAATATAACTTTTCTTTCCCTTACTGTTTTTTTAATGGTTTAATCACTTTGTTTTGTTGTTTTTTTTTTGTTGAAGGGGGTTTTTTGGATTTTTTAGGGGGGTTCACTAAAACAGTCAAGGATTATTTTT
>JACNKY010000117.1 GCA_014381795.1 Pseudomonadota bacterium
TAGCTAGGAACTCTCTTCCGCTGCCTTGCTGTCAGGAATCGTGCTCTCGCTGGTGGCGACAAGGCCTCTTATCCTCTATGCATTTCGGGTACTCATGACAAGAATGTTCAGACAGATGGCGTCTGCTGATGAGTTGACCATCAACAGTGTTTATACTTTGTCCAGAGAAATTGTCAGTACCATGCTCCCTGCGTTCACTCCATTCTTAATGGTTATTATTTTTGTAGCTATTTTTTCTTCTGTTTTACAGGTTGGTGTGCAGATCACTTTCAAAGCCATTGCTCCTAAATTCAGCAAATTAAGTCCCTTAACCGGAATCAAACGTCTTTTTTCATCACAGTCTCTGGCCGATTTTCTCAAGAGTATGGCAAAAATGATTATTGTCGGATTTGTCGGTTATTTAACATACATGGAAAAAATTTCAGAATTGAACGGACTATCAGTTTCAACTCCGGAGGCTATTCTCAAATACAATTTTACCGTGGTTGCGGAAATTGCGGGAAAGATCTTACTCGCGATGGTGGCAATTGCAATTTTTGATTATTTTTATCAACGCTGGCATCATGAACAACAAATGATGATGACCAAACAAGAGGTCAAGGAAGAAACAAAACAATCTGAAGGTGACCCGCAGCTGAAAGCCAGAATCCGGCAGATTCAACGCGAAATGTCAAACGCGAGGATGATGCAGGAAGTGCCAAAAGCAGACACGCTGATCGTCAATCCGACTCACTTCTCCGTTGCTGTGCTTTATGACCGAGATGTGATGGCAGCTCCTGAAGTTACCGCCAAAGGTGCGGATCATATGGCCCTGCGGATGCGTACAATTGCCAGGGAAAATAATATCCCCATCCTCGAACGTCCAGAATTGGCGCGTGATTTATATGCAAACGTAGAAATCGGTGAAGACATTCCGGAACGATTTTACAAAGCAATTGCGGAAATACTGGCCTTTGTTTACAGGCTCCAGAAAAGATAAATTATTCGCAACCCTGCCCCTTTCAAAACTAATCCTCACGGTGATAACTGGAATATTTTTAAAATTTTGTTTTTGGAGCATTATTTGCAACAGGCAGACCCGTGCGTTTCGTTTTTGAAACACGGATATTTTTAACGACCTTTTGGTAATGGATGACCAGTGGCCGCAGCAAACATACCTTTAAATAATATAATCAGTAAAGCTGACGTTGTTCTCGCCGCAGGCGTGATGTCAATGCTCCTGATAATGGTGGTACCCCTTCCACTGTTAGTTCTCGATTTACTCCTTGCATTAAGCATCACCGTCGGAGTTCTAATTCTCTTTGTGGCTTTGTTTACGGAAAGTTCACTCGAGTTTTCCTCTTTTCCTTCAGTACTGCTCATCGCGACAATTTTCCGGCTTTCTCTTAATGTTGCCTCTACGAGGCTTATTTTACTGGAAGGTCATCAGGGTCCTGGAGCAGCAGGATCGATTATTAATTCTTTTGGGGAATTTGTAGTCGGCGGAAATCAGATTGTCGGTATCATCATCTTCCTGATTCTGGTTATCATCAATTTTGTTGTCATCACCAAAGGAACAGGACGTATCGCGGAGGTTGCCGCACGTTTTACTTTGGATGCCATGCCTGGAAAACAGATGGCGATTGATGCTGATTTAAACGCAGGGCTGATTGATGAAGACGAAGCGCGTTCGCGGCGTTCAATCATTCAGCGTGAATCGGATTATTTTGGATCACTTGACGGTGCCAGCAAATTTGTACGAGGTGACACAATTGCGGGTTTGATTATCACCTCTATTAATATTTTAGGTGGACTACTGGTTGGAATAACTCAGTTCGATATGTCTGCCGGAGATGCTTTTAACGCTTACGCGACTTTAACCATTGGTGATGGACTCGTCTCGCAAATTCCCGCACTGATAATTTCAATCGCCGCAGGTATTGCCGTCACCAAAGCTTCCGGTGAAAATAAAATTTCTGTTGATTTACAAAAACAAATTTTCACCAATGTTCAGGCATTGTATGTAGTTTCTGCTGTTCTTATTACTTTTTCATTAATCCCGGGACTACCGGTGGTTCCGTTTTTACTGCTGGCACTTGGAACTTTCACGATGGCGCAAAGGAGTAAGAGTTCCAGTGTGAATATTGCCTTGGAAGAAAACCAGGAAGAACAGTCACGTCTGCAGAAAGAATTGAGTGAAGAACCGGAAGATATTGAATCACTGCTCACGATTGACATCCTTGGTCTGGAACTGGGTTACGGAATGATACCGCTGGTGGATGAGGAACAGGATGGTGAACTGCTGAAACGGATCAAGGCTATCCGTCGACAAATTGCCATTGATTACGGATACATCGTACCGCCGCTGCACATCAAGGACAACCTTGAACTATCTCCAGGTGAATATTCAATTACAATCAAAGGTCTTGAGATTGCACGTAATGAATTGCTGATGGGACACCACCTTGCCATGAAGACTGGAGATGTGGATGAAGAGATTCCGGGCGTTGACACAGTTGAACCGGCATTTGGACTACCGGCAATCTGGATTGCTGAGGAAGATGAGGAACGCGCTCAATTTGCTGGATATACAGTTGTTGATCTGCCCACTGTTTTGGCCACACACTTGACAGAAGTCCTTAAAAATCATGCCTTTGAATTTATCGGACGTCAGGAAACACAGAAACTTATTGACTCTCACGCTAAGTCCGAACCAAAAGTTGTTGAAGAATTGATCCCATCACTGGTATCATTAGGTGTTGTGCAAAAAGTTCTGCAGAATTTACTTAAAGAACTCGTATCTATCCGGGACCTGCATACGATTCTTGAGACACTGGCGGATGTTGCTCCAATCACCAAAGATCCTGATTTGCTCACAGAACATGTACGTCAGAGTCTTTCGCGACAGATAACCAGACAATATCAAACACCTGATGGGATGCTGCCCCTGATTACAATGAACCAGGATTTGGAGAATCAAATTGCCACTGCAATCCAGGATTCTGGGCAAGGTGCATATCTTGGCTTGAATCCTAACATGGCACAGGCGATCATAAATGGGATCGATGGGATGATGGAGCAATTTACGATCAACAATTATCAGCCGCTTTTGCTTTGTTCACCGCTGATTCGTCCGCATGTTAAAAAACTGGTGGAGCGTTTCATTCCTAATCTTGTTGTACTTTCTCATAACGAGGTAGCACAGGATGTACGTATCGAAGCACTCGGCGTAGTAGAGTTAAGCGGTTAAGCGAATAAATATTGAGTTTCTGCTTTGTAGTTAAATCAACTCAAAACTCAAAACCAAAATCTGTTAAAAAGCAATTTTATGAATCTCAAGCGCTATCGCGTCAATAATATCAAAGAAGCTTTGAAATTCATAAAGCGCGATCTGGGGCCAGATGCTCTGATCGTTTCTACCCGTCAGGTAAAAGAAGGCAAGGGAGCTTTTGGAATGTTCGGCAAAACAATGTTGGAGGTAACAGCTTCAGCCGGCGAAAAGAAAAAAAACAGCGCAGCCTCAAAAGTACCGGCCACAAAAGTACTTGAAGCATACAACGGCGTTGGAGATACTGCTGAAAACGCGCTGGCCGAAACATTCATGAGACCTCAGACAAATTCAGTGCTTTCGGTTACAGATCAAACACGGAACATGATGCTGCCGATACAAAAAGAACTGCAGGGAATTCGACTGACCTTAGGTGATTTAAGCTCACAGTCAAATGCTTTTGACAATCATCTGGTCGGTGATCTGAAACACGAGCTTGGAGAAATGCGGCATATGCTGCATATTTTAGCTTCAAGGACAGGTAACCTCAATGATCCGGATCTTCCCGAAAATCTGCTGCTGTTATATCAGCAGATGAAATTCAGTGGTTTGGAAGAAAAGTTTTCCCGACGTCTGGTTATGGAGGCGCAGCGTAACATAACCGAAGAGGATCTTGAAAATTTTGCTTACGTGAAAATTTTCCTAGCCCGTATGTTGATGAAAATAATTAAAATCACCAGAGGTCTTGAGGGTCTTAAACCTCCGCAAAGAATATTAGCGCTGCTGGGACCTACCGGAGTCGGTAAAACAACCACTGTCGTCAAGATCGCCTCTGAGCAAATGCTAAAATACAAACGAAAAGTGGCGTTGATTTCTGTTGATACGGGTCACCGTTCAGCCTCAGAACAACTTCGCGCTTTCGCCAAACTGATCAAAGTCCCGTTTAGTGTTGTTAAAGATAAAGCAGAGCTGAACCGTCTTATCAACAGTTATGAAGATTATGATTCTATCATCATTGACACCGACGGTTGTTCTCAACGTAATGACGCGCAATTGTTTGAAATGCGTGAAATATTTGACGAACGAGGCCGTATCCACAACTCACTCGTTCTGAGCGTGACAAGCAAAGACGTTGACATGAACGAAGTCACGAGGAAATTCGGCTGTATGCCTATAGACAGTATTATTTTCACAAAACTAGACGAAAGCGCCACTTACGGTTCCATCTTCAACCATGCTATTCGTTTCAAAAAACCGCTCTCCTATTTGACGTTAGGACAGAAAGTCCCTGACGATCTAGAGGTTGCCTCAAGGGAACGTTTGGTTGATTTACTGCTGAACATTTCCGGCACATGAGAAATGAGTATAAACCATGTCCACTACAAAAAACCCCTACAACGAAAAAACTCAGCAGAGTAGAGAAGACCAGCTCGTTACACATGCACCTTTGGTAAAACGTGTGGTAACCAGAATGGCCGCTCGCTTTCCTCCGGGAGTGGATCACGACGAGCTCTATCAAGTCGGCATGATCGGACTCCTGGATGCAGTTGACAAGTTTGATCCAACCAGGGATGTTAAATTTAAAACATACGCTGAATTTCGCATCAAGGGTGCCATACTTGATGAACTGCGTTCCATGGACTGGGTGCCTCGGTCTGTGCGCTCCGCCACCAATGAGTGGGGTAAAGCATGGCGTAGCCAGACCTTTGAATATGGACGTGAGCCGAGTGACCAGGAAATGGCGGACCATCTGGAAATGAATCTGGAGGAGTATCACGAATTTATCCTCAAAGCCAGCCCAACTCCTTTAATTTCCATAGAAGAATTTAAAGCACATTCCAACCAGGAAGACAGCGTAAGTTTACTGGAAATTCTCGCCAAGCCTGGAGAGAAGGATCCATTCGTTCTGCTTTCAATGCAGCAGATGAAGAACAAACTAGCTGATGCAGTGTCTGAACTTGATGAGCGTGAGCAACTGATACTTTCACTGTATTTTCAGGAAGAAATGAACCTGAAGGAAATCGGCGAAATTCTGGGTATTATTGAATCCCGGGTGTCGCAAATACGCACAAAAACAATCCTCAAGCTGCGAGCCAAACTGCGCTTGATGACCAGAGACGGGATGGAGGATTAGCTGTCTGCTAAAAGCGAAATGCCGAATGATAAATCATCAATAACTCAACTGCTTGAGGAAATGGTCGAGCATCAGCAGACCAAAGTTCTCAAAGTTGCCCGCGAAATTATACCAGACGCAACTCCTGAAGACATCCGTAACCCCCAGGATTTCCCGAAACTCTCCGCCGACTCGCTTTTCAACTACGAAGACGGTATCCTCACCGGTTACCTCTCAATGCAGACCGCGTTACGCAACCGTAACAAAGCATAAATCGGACAAGCTGTTTTTAGCTTTCATGCAGAATATATTACGTTTAAGCTGGGGAGATAAAGATGATTTTCCGGAGCAGCTCACTTGTTCCCGAAGATCAGCAATCATTGTTCCACTAACTCCCAGACGAAAGCAAAACTAATGTCAGCAAAACCTATCAGTCGTTTTCCAGTTCCTGAACTCAAAGATTTACCCCAGGACATCCGTGAAAGGATAATTACGGTCCAGGAAAAATCCGGATTTGTGCCAAACGTCTTCCTCGTGCTGGCTCAGCGTCCGGATGAATTTAGAGCGTTTTTCGCCTATCACGATGCCTTGATGGAAAAAGATGGTGGACTTACAAAGGGTGAGCGGGAAATGATTGTAGTAGCCACTTCAGGCCTTAACCAATGTACCTACTGTGTTGTAGCCCACGGTGCGATTGTACGTATCCGGGAAAAGAATCCAAACCTCGCAGATCAACTTGCAACAAATTACCGTAAGGCGGATATCACCTCAAAACAGAAAGCAATGCTTGATTTCGCCGTAAAAGTCACTCTGCATTCTGCTGAAATCAACGATGTTGATTTTGAGAAAATGCGAAAGCACGGATTTTCTGATGACGAAATATGGGACACTGGTGCAATTTCCGCTTTCTTTGCATTATCAAATCGGATGGCGAATTTAACAAGTATGAGGCCTAATGATGAGTTTTACTTGCTGGGACGTGTACCAAGAAAATAGACTTCAGGAGTCCCTGCGGAACAACTGCTGTGAAAGCCCGAAAGGATGACTTTATCTTTCGACTGACAGTGGAAGATTCCTGAGGCTCAGGCCGGTTAATAATAATAAATAAATTTTTTATAGCTTTGAGTTAACAGCAGAAAAGATCAAAGGAGGTTAGGTGAAAAAAGCAATTATCATGGGCGTTGGGGCTGATCAGGGGCTGGGAGCTCAGTTGGCTAAACGTTTTGCCTCAGAAGGTCTGCATGTTTTTGTCGCCGGCCGAACTCAATCCAGACTTGACGCTCTGACAGTTGAAATTGAACAAGCAGGGGGTAAAGCGACTGCAGTCTGTGCAGACGCTACCAACGAAGAGCAGGTGATTAAGCTTTTTGAAAAAGCAGGCAGCGGTCTGATCCTGGCAATCTATAATACCGGCAACAATTATCCAGGTCAAATCATCGATATG
>JACNKY010000115.1 GCA_014381795.1 Pseudomonadota bacterium
CACCTTTTCGTTTCTGATAATGCGTAGTATACAGCGCTTTATTCTCGACACAGACACGCCGTTTCGTAATGCTCAGCGCTATGCTCCGTTATATATTTTTTTTGTAGGCTTCCTCATTTCACTTGTCACATTGTTCAAGGGACTCAAGCATCTTGAAATAGAATTAAATATTCCACAAAGTTTTTTAATTGCTGTGTTATTTGGAGGATTCGTTGCTGTACTTGGACGTTTTTTGATTGTCAGATTGAAAATGCAGGAAGCAGAAAGCGTTCATGAGCAGTTCACTCAGATTGAGAGAATCTTCGGCGTGATGATGCTCTTCACTGCTTGCGCAATGGCTTTCGCTCATGGTTCGAATGATGTAGCAAACGGAATCGGCCCCATGGCCGCAGTTGTCAGCATCGTGCAAAGCGGAGGTGAGCTGGCCCAGGATTCCGCGCTTCCTCTTTGGATTTTGATTTTGGGTGCTTGCGGAATTATTCTCGGACTGGCAACACTGGGTTATCGTGTGATTCAAACCATCGGTACAAAAATTACAGAACTTGTTCCCACCCGTGGATTCTCTGCAGAATTAGCTGCTGCCGCAACAGTTGTGATAGCATCACGAACTGGAATTCCTGTTTCAACCACTCATATTATCGTTGGAGCAGTTGTTGGTGTAGGACTAGCTAGAGGAATTGGAGCTTTGGATTTGAGGGTAATCGGTGGGATATTCATGTCATGGGTCATAACTCTCCCTGTAGGCGCGCTGCTCTCGATCTTCTTCTTTTTCTTTTTCCGTGGGGTATTTCTTTGAGATGAAGTGACTTTTTTCGAAATTTACTGAGCCGCTGAAACGTATTGCAAACGTACCACATTCATAGGTTCAATACCGAAGTTCGTGGAAACTTCCTGAGAACTTGAAACTAACGGAGGATAAGGAAATCGGAGGAGACGGTTGGGTTTTGCTTTTAAAACAGGAAGACGGGAGATGTCCTGCATTTCATTCGTGGAAACCTCAATCACCTTTCCCTCAAAACTCAAAACTTCCAGCGTTCTTCCATGCTCAAATGCATTTTGTGTCAAGAGTGTGAATGTTTTGCCTTCATCTACTTCCATGACTGTTCCAGCTATTTCATAAGAAGAATTTCTACTGTTTCTTTCTCCCTGATAAACACTCTCTGCTTCCGCGGGATTAATGAGAGAACCTTTTGTATAACCTCTGTGTGGAATTTTTTCCAGCATTGCGGATAACTCTTTTAACTTCTCTGGCCATTCCTGCTGAGAAGTTGAATTACACCATTTAAGCGCACGTGAGTATGCACTGGTGGTCGTTGCCGCGTAAAGAGAACTTTTCATCCGACCTTCAACTTTGATGCTGTCTACACCAGTTTTGAGGAATTCAGGTAGCAAATCCATTCCGCGTAAATCTTTTGAACTCATTAAAGAGCTTGGAAGATATTCCGGAGACACATCAGCAGATTCAGCAGAATCCGGAATAGCAGAATAGGAAAAGCGGCAGCTTTGCGCACAACCTCCCCGATTACTGTCACGTCCTGCTGTGTAATTTGAGATAGTGCAGTTTCCGGAAAAAGCCATACACATTGCTCCGTGAATAAAAAGTTCAACCTCAATCTCAGCTTCCTTTCTGATTTTACCTGCTTCTTCTAGAGAAACCTCTCGTCCCAGAACCAGTCTTTTAGCACCAAGACTTTTCCAGAGCTTTGCGGAATGGACATTTAAACAGGATGCCTGTGTTGAAAGATGAACTGCTAATTCAGAATTCTGTTGAACAACGGTCATCACTCCCAGATCAGAAACAATCACTGCGTCCACACCGCACTTTTCCAGAAACTTCACATATTGCGGAAGTTGTTTCAGTTCCTGATCATGCAAAAATGCGTTTAGAGTAACGTATGTTTTGCAGTTATTTTTCCGCGCAAACAAAACTCCTTCCAGTAGTTCTGTCTCAGAGAAATTATCGGACGCACCACGCAAACTGAATTTTTGCCCTGCCAGATAGACAGCATTTGCACCGTACAAAACAGCTGTTTTCAATTTATCTAAATTTCCAGCGGGAGCAAGAAGTTCCATGAGTCAGCAAAGCTATGAGGGAAAAAAGTGTGTCTGAATGCTACAGTGTTAAATTTGTTGCTTGGTCAAGATTGTATTAACCGGATAGGAATATTGACAACAAAAGCTACTGCTACTGTTTTTATTAAAATTTTGCTGATGTATAAATACCAACATATGCTATTTAGACTGTTAACAAGCACAGCTGGATCAGGAACTATAGCCTTATTCCAAGTTTTTCATTTATCAGCGAGTGTGCGTGACCCTGAAAACGAGATCCAGTCTGTTCAATTACTGCACCAGCAAGAGCGGCCCCTATGCGTCCACTTTCCAGCGGAGAAAATTCATGAGTCATTCCGAAGAGAAAACCGGCCGCAAAAGCGTCACCTGCTCCGGTTGTATCTTCAACACGAATCGGTAATGGATCAATATAATATGTTTGACCAAGGTGTGAAATAATCGCGCCGTTTGCCCCTAGTGTCAACACTACAGTTTCAGTCCATTTAGACATTATATCAACCGCTTCCTGTGTAACATTAGTATCAAGCAGGGTAAACGCCTCTTCCTGATTGCTGAATACCATACTGACATAACCCTGTAGCAAACTTTTGAAATCTTCTTTGTGACGAGTAACACAGAAAGGGTCAGAAAGACTTAAAGCGACTTTTGTCTCAACTCTTTTTGCTACATCGAGTGAAGTACGGACTGCTTTTTTCTGCGAATCTGTATCCCACAAATATCCTGTAAGATAGAGGTATTTAGATGCTTCAATAACTTCGGGATCAATATCTGGAGCCTGCAGTTCCTGACTCATTCCCAGATAAGTGTTCATTGTACGGCAACCATCATCACTGACTAAAACCAAACTACTCCCTGTGCTGCCTTCACCTTCAGCGAGACAAGCACTGACACCTAAATCTTCGAGTTTTTCACGATATATTTTACCATGTTCGTCCCTGCCAATTTTACCGCTGAAAGCAGTACGTCCACCGAGTTGAGCAATACCGATCATTGAATTTGCACCGGAACCTCCTGCAGCAAATTCTACTGATAATTTCTCAGCAGTCAGCGCCAACAGCAGTTCCTGTTGTTCCTCAAGCGAAATGAGGTGCATTATATTTTTTTCAATTCCTCGTTTTTTCAAAAACGAGTCCGGAATATGACTCAGCAAATCGATCAAAGGATTGCAGACGCCATATACATCAAATTTTTCCATATTTGTTGTAATAGTTGGTAAGTTAGAAGCTTTATTTCGCTAAGATGATTAGCTGGCTTTGGCTTGTGGAATTATGCTTGAAGGTTTCTTTGTCAGCTTAGGTTTAGCTTTTTGTAGAATAGTTTCTTTACTGATCTCAACTTCACTAATGTCCGGATCTGAAGGAATTTCATACATGATATCCAGCATTGAGTTCTCGATAATTGAGCGCAAACCACGTGCACCGGTTTTCCGCTTGATTGCTTCCTTTGCAAGAGTAATAACTGCGTCTTTTGTGAAAGTCAGTTTCACATTCTCAAGTTCAAACATTTTTTCGTACTGACGTATCAAGGCATTTTTAGGTTCCTGTAAAATTTGCACAAGATGATCAACTTCTAAATCATGCAAAGTCGCAACAACCGGTAAACGTCCAATAAATTCAGGAATTAAACCATACTTGAGTAAATCTTCAGGTTCAAGTTGGGCGAGAAGCTTCTCATTCCTGCTTTTATGATGCACATTTGCGCCAAAACCGATCGCGTTTTGGCCAATACGCCGCTTAATTATGTCATCCAGCGCCGTGAATGCACCTCCGCAAATGAACAGCACATTTTCCGTATTGACCTGCATTGTTTCCTGATTAGGATGCTTACGTCCTCCTTGTGGTGGAATATTCGCGACTGTGCCCTCAATAATTTTCAACAATGCCTGCTGAACACCTTCTCCGGAAACATCTCGTGTAATCGAGACGTTTTCACTTTTTCTGGTAATTTTGTCAATTTCATCAATATAGATAATGCCCTGCTCCGCACGCTCTATGTCATAATTAGCCGACTGCAAAAGTTTCAGTACAATGTTTTCTACATCTTCACCAACATATCCCGCTTCTGTCAAAGATGTTGCGTCAGCAACTGCAAACGGCACATTAAGTATTCTAGCAAGAGTCTGTGCCAACAGAGTCTTACCTGTCCCTGTAGGACCGATTAACAGGATGTTACTTTTTTGCAGTTCTACATCAGAATTTTCAAGATTAGCGCTGATTCGTTTATAATGATTGTGAACAGCCACTGCGAGCACTTTTTTGGACTGTTCCTGCCCCACCACATAACTGTCGAGAACTTCTTTTATTTCCGCTGGTTTGAGCAAATCCTGTTTCAAGTCAGCAGGATTCTCATTCTGATACTCCTCTTCCATTATTTCATTGCAGAGGTCAATACATTCGTCGCAAATATAGACGGTTGGACCTGCAATTATTTTCTTCACCTCGTCCTGTGTTTTACCACAGAATGAGCAGCGCAAGAGAGCCTCTTTAACGGTCGTCATAGATTTAATTATTTTAGACTGCTTTTAGTTTTCTATTTTGCATCACTTCATCAATAATGCCGTAATCTTTTGCTTCCTGACTTGAAAAATAATAATCACGTTGGGTATCTTCAGCAATTTTTTCAATCTTGTGCCCTGTGTGACGTGCCAGAATATCATTCAAAAGGTCAGTCATTATGATAATTTCTTTAGCCTGAATATCAATATCTTCTGCTTGTCCGGAAAAACCGCCCATCATCTGGTGCAGCATAATTCTAGCATGCGGCAGAGCTTTTCTTTTTCCAGATGCTCCCGCAGACAGTAATACCGCGCCCATACTGGCTGCCTGACCTATGCAAATAGTCTGCACATCAGGTTTCAGGTACTGTATTGTATCATAAATTGCCATTCCAGAAGTAACTAATCCGCCAGGGCAATTAAGATAAAGTGAAATATCACTGTCAGGATCTTCTGCTTCCAAGAACAAAAGTTGAGCGATCATCACATTTGCGACATTGTTGTCAATCGGTGAACCAAGAAATATAATGCGGTCTTTGAGTAGCCTAGAATAAATATCGTAGGCACGTTCACCCCGACTATTTTGCTCGACAACCATTGGTATTAGTGACATGGATAACCAGCTTATAATTTTAGAATTTAGAAATTATTTCAGTAAAATATTAATGATCATGGTCACAATTTTCATCGTGAACGTGTTCTTGGGTTTCAGGGACGTTTTCTTCAATAGGGTCACCGAACACACGTGTTACCGCTCTATCAAGAGTTGCGTCTCCTTGTTTGCGGATGATAATGCGTTGATACATGTCTCTCCCAAATGGTGTCTGAATCAACTCGTCCGGAGATTGTCCTGTAATTTGCGCCAGACCAACAAATTCTCGGGAAGCTTCATTTTCGTCAAATTTCAGTTCCTCATGCTCACTGATTGAGTCAAGAATGAATTTCATCCGTAAATCAATTTTTGCATTGTCAAAGCCTTCCTGCCTTTTTTTCTCTTTTTCTTCTTCAGTTAGCTCTTTTTCTCCAGACATCTTTTCCAATTCTTTCTGAACCTGCTCCTGCTCGAAATCCATCAATTCTTGTGGTAGTTCAAATTCATCATATAAATCAGAAAGTTGTGCTCTGACAGCTATACGGTACTCACTTTGAAGTTCAGCTTTTTTACGGGATATTATGGATTCTTCTACTTTTTCTTTTAATTCATTTTCACTTTCAACACCGTATTTCTTAAAAAACTCCAAGTCTAACTCTGGTCTTTTAACAATTGATATTTCAGTTAACTGAATTTTAAAATTTGCTTTTTTACCCGCATTTTCACCAAAACGTTCAGGAAGTTCAATTTCCTCTTCTTTTTCATTTCCGGAAGACATTCCCAAAACGCAGTCATGAAATTCCGCCAAATCCGGAGTTCCAATTCTGAATTGCATGTCATTTCCTATTGAATCTGTAAATTCCTCTCCTTCAAGATATCCTTGGTAATTAATCAGCACCCAATCGTTGTTTTCCACTTTGACATCTTTTCCCTCTTTGGGCGCAAGCACTTCTTCACGCTGAATAATAGCTTCCAGTTCTTCAGTAACATCTGCTGCAGAGACTTCATCGAGTTCCTTACGCTCGAGTTGTATCTTTCCGTAATCAAGAGGTGGAAGTTCAGGTGCTATTTCAAAATGCAGAGTCGCAGAAAGCTGAGATTTACGGTTAAAATCGATTTTCTGGATTACCGGCATTGTAATCGGACGGAGCGAATGTTCCTTAAGTGCACTTTCCATGTAACCTGGAATTACCCGATCCACTGCTTCCTGTTGCATTGCTGACATAAACCGTTTGTCCAACCACCCTTTGGGATGTTTTCCGGGACGAAAACCATTGAGACGTGTATTTTTCAGCTGCCGATAAATGGCATCGTAGGTCGGTTTGATTTCTTTAAGAGAAATCTCGAGGGCGATCGAATACTTCAGTTTGCCTAGTTCGTCAACGGATGATTCCATGGAAAGATATTTTTTGCTTTGAGATGATGACAGTCTTTCTACAAAGACTGCCAGAAACATTAAATGACATTATATTTAAATATATTTTAGCTCTAAATCACAAGCCTTTTGTGGCATAACTGCATTTTGATTTGCACTGATATGTCAGCCAGTACATTTTGTGTTAAATCATAGTCCAAATGCTTAATTTAAGAAGATCTGTGTTTTTCAATATTGAAGTAT
>JACNKY010000233.1 GCA_014381795.1 Pseudomonadota bacterium
CCTGACAGCATGGTGATTGTAGGCGCAGGAGTAATCGGTTGTGAGTTTGCGACCATCTTTTCCAATTTTAATAAAACAAAGGCACATGTAATTTCTAAAGACGAGCGTATATTACCTTTTGAAGATCCTGACCTGGCACGTGTGATTGAAGCTAATCTGGAAGCAAACGGAGTGCTTATTCATCGGCAGTCGAAGCTCGAAAAAATGGAAATCGTAGACGGACGGGTAGAATACATTCTGGAACATCCTGACGGCAGGAAAGAAGTTTATCATGCTGAAAAAGCGCTGGTTTCAGTGGGGCGTATACCAAACATTGAAAATACGGGTTTGCGTGAGTTAGACGTTGAACTGAGTGTTGCAGGACACATTGTAGATAATGATACTCAAACCAGCATTACCAACATTTATGCAGTTGGTGATATTACTGCCGACATTGCGCTGGTTAACGTAGGTGAACTTGAGGGGCGGCATGCCGTAGAAAAAATATACGGTAAACCAAAACGTCAGATGCTTTATGAAAACATTTCAACCATTATGTTCCTCAATCCTGAAGTAGCAGGAGTTGGAATGAATGAACAGCAGGCACAAAAAGCGGGACTGAATTACCGTCTTGCCAGCTATGATTACCGCTGTATTCCACGTGCAGTGGCAATGCGTAACACACAGGGTTTTTTCAAAATCCTGGTTACTGATGATGAACAAATGAGAGTCCTCGGTTTACGTGCAGTTGGTGAACACGCTTCCAGTGCGATACAGGCCGTTGCATTGCTGATAGCAACCAAAAAGGGTATTGATGAATTAGCCGAATTGATCCACCCTCATCCTTCAATTATTGAAGGTATCCAAGAATGTATACGAATGCTTCTTGGAAAATCAATCTATAAACCTTATATATTTCAGCAATTTCTACACTGTAAACATTACAGAGATGGTCAATACATCGATTGAAGAAATTCTGAGTCCAGCCCGTTAATAATAGAAAGTCCACTTAAATGCTAAGCACAAAAATTATCTGTACCATTGGTCCTGCCAGTGAATCGTCAGCAATGTTGGCGGAACTCGCTGAGGAGGGGATGAATGTCGCACGTCTTAATTTCTCTCACGGAACACATAGTTCTCACCAGAAAATAATTGAGAAAATTCGTGAATTGAATAAGCATGGACAATTTCCAATTGCGCTTTTACTGGATACACAAGGTCCAGAAATCAGGACAGGAGGCCGGGAAATGAAGCTTGTTCCCGGATCACGTGTCTCCGTTAATACTCCTCCAAATGAGGAAAAAGAAGGTTCACTTTATGTAAACTATCCGCACCTGACAGATGATCTTGAAATTGGCCACAATATTTCGATTGATGGCGGTTTGATGTGTTTGGAGGTCCTAGCAAAAACCGAAAACGGTCTGGAGTGTGAGGTGATTCACGGCGGGTATGTGAAGGGACATAGGCACGTTAATTTACCGGGAACTGTCGTTAAATTACCTGGAATTACAGAAACCGATAAGCGTGATATTTTATTTGGAATTGAGCAGAATGTAGACATAATCGCACTGTCATTTGTTAGAAATGCAGAAACGATCCGTGAAGTCAGAGAATTGCTCGGAGAAAGCGCAGAGCATATCAAACTCATTGCTAAAATTGAAAATCAGGAAGGTGTTGACCGTCTCAAAGAAATCGTCAAGGAAGCGGATGGTGTGATGGTCGCACGTGGTGATTTAGGAATTGAAGTTGAGATGGAAGAGGTTCCGCAAATTCAAAGACGGATTGCCTTCTTATGTGCAAAATATGGTAAACGTCTAATTGTTGCGACCCAAATGCTGGAATCGATGATAGAAAACCCCGTTCCAACCAGAGCAGAAGTCACTGATGTTGCAAACGCTGTTTTTGAACAGGCTGATGCAATTATGCTTTCAGGTGAAACTTCTGTTGGTAAATATCCTGTCCGTTCAGTCAAGACACTGGCAAAAATTGCGAGACGTACCGAGGATTTTCCAGGAGTGAATTTTAGCGAAAATTTACTGAAAAGCAAGAATGGACAACACATCGCTGAATCCGCAATTCAAATTGCCACAAATTTAAAAATACGCGCGGTCGTGGTAATTACACGTACTGGTCGGGGAGCAGGATATCTCTCAAATCTTCGTCCACATAAGATTAATATTTACTCATTTACCAATAGTCCTAGTGTCTTGTCTTCGATGACTCTCTACCGAGGAGTTTTTCCTTTTCTGATGGAATTTCATGAAAATCCGGAGGGCAGCATTCAGGATGCGTTAAGCGTTCTTCATGAAAAGGAAGGTTTTGAGGCAGAAGAAAAAGTTGTTGTGCTGGCCAACATCCTTACCGGTGAGGGCTTTTGTACTTCTCTGCAGATACGCTCAATCCCTGCTATTAAAGATATTTTTTCATCCGAGGGCAGATTCTCCAAGAACTCCAGTTCCAGATAATCCACTTTATAGTGACTTACTATTTTACTTTCGCTGTCCAACAAACCCTTTACACGGACTACCGCTGATAAGTTTCATAACCTTAGTCTACGGACTGAAGCAGAATGTAGTTTGAATATTTATCCTAAAATAAGTCTTTTTCTTTTAACAGGAATTTTTGAAAGCTGTCCGCACAAAAGCCATCCCTGGTTTTCTCCGGCTTCAACCTTTTGCCAAATCCCTTTGCTCTCTATCCTCAGTACTTTTGTAAACTCTACTCAGTTTGAAGCTATTTATGCTTTGAATTGAAGGTTGTTCACGTAACACAGCACCTAGACCTTTGATATAAAATGTATGTTTACTTGCAAATACAGAGGGGAGGTAAAACTCAGCAGCAGGAAAATCGCCGCAAAAAATGTAGAGATAATCTTATTAGCTGTAAAAATGAATCAAGTTGCCTTTGAGATATGACTATCATTATTTGCAAAAAAAAGAGGAACGATGAAGAAAACAACGCCGAGGCTGATGAAACAATCGGCAAGGTTGTTGACGAAAAAACTTGTCTCATACCAACGAAAGTGAAAAAAATCAGTTACATAACCATATAGTGCTCGGTCAACTAAATTTCCGGCCGCACCCGGCAAAACACAAACAAGTCCAGAACGGGTGTAAAAGTCCAAATCATTCCAGTAGCGTGTTTGATAAAAGATCATTGCGATTACTGCGACCAAAGATACTCCAACTAGCAGCGGAATGCGTAAATAATCTGCAATATCCGCAAAGAAACTGAAACTAACTCCACGGTTCTGAACATGTGTTAAGTCGATAAAATTTGTTATCAGCTCTGTCACTTCATAGAGAGGAACGTTTGCTCTGACCCACACTTTTGAGCCTAGATCGAGCCCCAACAGTATGATCATAATCAGCCAGTGCAACCTGAATGAAGGAGATGATATTGTTTTAGAAATACTCAAAGAGTTTGCTCCGCAGAAGTTATTAAATCCGTAATGTTTATTGGTTTCTGTTCCCGAAGCTGCATGTCTCTGATCACCACCTTGTCCTGTAACAACTCTTTCGGAAAAAGCAATATCGCAAATTTAGCACCGGACTCATTTGCCTGTTGCAATGATTTTTTCATTTTTTTCATGCCGAAATTACAATCCACAGTTGCACCCTTTAAGCGTAATTCCGCCCCAATTTTCAAGGCTACTCCGACCTGTTCAGTGTCAAACGGAATTATTGTGTAATCCAGTGTACGTGGTAGTTCAGGAAAGCGTTCCAACTCTTTAAGTACGTCTAAAACAACCACATCACCAAATCCGAAGCCAACCGCGGGTATTGTTTCTCCCCCGTATGTCGAGAGCAGCGAATCGTAGCGACCTCCACCGCAAATTGCTCTGTGCTGTTTATCCGGACTGTTGACTTCAAAAACAGCACCGGTGTAATAAGATAGTCCTCTGACGATCGAAATATCAAATTGCAGATAGTCGCGGTAACCTGCTGTATCCATCAACTGCAGCAAGTGCTGTAATTCATCGATACCCTCTGTGTCCTGCAGACTATCCTTCAATTCCTGCAGGTCAGATTTTGATAAATAATCATTTAACTGTTGTACCTGTGAAGATGACATTCCAACTTCTTCCAGCATTTTGCCGAGAGCTTCAGGAGAAATCTTGTCTCTCTTATCCATGATAACGAGCACTGCGCTATGGAGATCCAGTTGTACATTCAGTTGACTAAGAATCGCATTTAAGATACGGCGGTCATTGATAAACACACGAATATCATTTGCTGTAAGTCCCATTGACTCGCAAGCGGAGATTAGAAGCATCAGGATTTCTGCTTCAGCAACCATATCCGGTTGACCGATGATGTCAGCATTCCACTGAAAATGTTCACGCCGTCGACCTTTGGTCATACGTTCATAACGAAAACACTGCGGCATTGAAAACCATTTGATTGGGAATGATAATGATTTTGTGTGTTTCAGAACCAAACGTGCCAGTGATGGTGTCATTTCCGGACGCAGACTTAAGCGACGCCCTCCCTTGTCTTCAAAGCTGTAAAGCTGTTTACTTATTTCATCACCCGCTTTTCGGATATAAAGCTCCTCATGTTCCAGCACACAAGTATCATATTCTTCAAATCCCGCTTGTTCCGAGACTCTACGCCAAACTTCGAATAACCAGTTACGCAGACGCATTTCGTCAGGGAAAAAATCTCGCGTTCCCTTAACAGGTTGTAAGTCAATCATAATGGATATTTTGCTGAGCTGTGTTTTGAAAATGCAGAAGCATCTTCACTACTGAAAAGCCAATTCCGGGATTTTTTTAAAGTCATCCCAGGCCAGAGGCATCGCGGAACGATTTCTTAAGAGGTATGAAGGGTGAAAAGTCGGTAGCATTTTCCAATTTTCATATTGCATAATTTTCCCGTGCGCCTTGGTAATTCCAGGCAGTTCCGGAATCAAAGTCTTTGAGGGTACATTACCCAGCGTGACTATCAATTTCGGATTTACTAATTCAATTTGTTGTTTGAGGATTGGCATACAGCATGAAATTTCGGCGGGTGTAGGATTCCTGTTTTCAGGAGGCCTGCATTTTACTATGTTGGTGATGTATACATCCTCCCTTTCAATTCCTAATGTATTTATCATCTTGGTCAACAACCTACCAGCTCGTCCTACAAAAGGTTCTCCTTGAGCGTCTTCATCTGCTCCCGGACCTTCACCGATAAACATCACCGTTGCTTGCGGTACACCTTGGCCAAAAACCAAATTTGTCCTGGTTTTTCCGAGTTCACACTTTTGACAGGATTTATACTTGTCTGCTAATTTTGTCAGCGAGTCAATATTTTCAGCATCATTTTGTTGAGGTGAAATTTGAGCAAATGCCTCAGTTACAGTTTGTTGTTTTGCGGATGACAATATTTCCTTGAAAGCTGAAATACCTGTTGAAGGAGGATATATCCTGGGGTGTTTTTTTTCATCATTAATGTTTAGGACTGGCTGATTTTGCGCTGAGAGTTTGTAGTTCGCACCTTCGTGTTTTACAGTAATTTCTGTGTCTGCGCACATCATGTCACCTAAACCATCCAGCAGCAACCTCAGCTCTACCTTGGGCATAGCTTCGATATTAATGTAATTCAGCCCTTTTTTGTGAAGAGATTGCAATTGATTTTCTAATTGCAACAACAACGTTGGATAGTCCAAAATTTTTCCTGTTGTGAGTGACTTTTGTAAAGCTTCTTAGGCTCGTAGTTTTTACATAACTTTTATGTAACTTGCTAAATTAAGTTCTACTACTTTTGTCTGTTTACAAAATATAACGGCTTAAATCCTGATTCTTCAATAAGTTAGTAATTCTGCTTTTAATATATTCCGGGGTTACTGTTACTTTCTGTCCTTTCAAATCCGGGGCGGTAAAACTAACTTCTTCAAGCAGTTGTTCCATGACTGTGTGTAGACGACGCGCTCCGATATTTTCAGAATCCTCGTTAATTTGACAGGCAATTTCAGCAATTGTATCAATTGCGTCTTTGGTAAATTCCAATTCAACACCTTCTGTTTTCATCAATGCAGTGTATTGAACTATCAGCGCGTTTTTTGGTTCTGTGAGAATACGGACAAAATCTTCTTTGCTAAGTGATTGAAGTTCAACACGAATTGGAAAACGTCCTTGTAGTTCCGGAATCATGTCTGACGGTTTAGAAAGGTGAAATGCGCCTGCAGCAATGAAAAGAATGTGATCGGTTTGAACAGGTCCGTATTTGGTGTTGACTGTTGAACCCTCTACAATCGGCAGTAAATCCCGCTGTACGCCTTCTCTGGAAACGTCTGGTCCCTGGGAATGGCTACGGCGCGAAGCAACTTTGTCAATTTCGTCCAGAAAGACAATTCCGCTTTGTTCGACACGAGTGACTGCTTCACGGGTGACTTCTTCCATGTCAATCAATTTGCCGACTTCTTCCTGTTGTAATATTTTCCGTGCATCCTCAATACTGACACGACGTCGCTTGGATTGCTTAGGCATCATATTTGAGAGCATGTCACGAATATTCATATCCATGTTGTCGTTCATTGAAACAGGCATAAATTCCATCACTGCTCCTGAAGGCCGCTCCGAAACATCCAGTTCAACCATACGATCATCCAAAACTCCGGAGCTTAGTTTCTTTCGAAATTTCTCCCGCGTTGGATTTGTTGGAACTTCTTCTGAGGAATCTTCGTTTTTACTTTCCAAGGGAGGCAGAAGCAAATCCAGCAAACGTTCTTCCACCATTTCTTTGGCGGCTTCCTGTTTACGCTCCATTTGCTCAT
>JACNKY010000203.1 GCA_014381795.1 Pseudomonadota bacterium
AGCATAGCCCACTGCCCCCTCAAGACAGCGTGTCTACCAGTTCCACCACCTCGGCATTAAAAGAAGAGCTTATTATTATGTCAAAATACAGTTTTTTTGCAAGTATTTTAATAATAGTTTTATTAATTGAAATTCAATTTTTATCATTTATTAATGTGTGAAATATATAATGACATAATATGATTATAGTATATTATTTTGTAATTATCTTAATTTAAGATTAATGAATTTAAGAAAATAAACCTACAAATTATAGACATCTTTTAATCATCAAAGCAGTTGATTCAGGATTTTCAAGAGGAAATAAATGTGATCCAGGAAAAGGAATAACCTTCAATTTTGTGAATTTTTTACTTAACCAGCGCAAATCAGAACGCCAGAGAATAGGATTCTTGGCGGCATAGACCAATGTACATTTTACTTTGTATACATCTTTGGGAAAAGACGTTATCATTTTGTGAAAAACAGCCAATTCTTTTGCTACTGAAATGGTCAGTTCCATATCATTTTTACCATCAGTCAAACCATGAGTAACATAATCATTAAGTACTTGAGGATGAAAATTTTTAAATAGTTTATTTGCCTGGAAAAATGACTTTGCCTGTGACTTTGAATCAAAATGATCACGCCGATGTTTTGACTTACCGGACGGGCTCACCCAATCCTCAAGATTCAAGGCACGCAGAAGTCTGATCAAGCAACGTTTATGCGATGAAAATAGAGGAGGGTCAAGTAAGATAACATTTTGAAATAGCTCAGGTTTTTTAGCAGCTGCGAGCAAAGTTAGTACACCGCCCAATGAATGTCCGAGACCAATTACTGGCTCACCAATTTTACCCACACTTTCCAATATTTCATCAGTCAAATCATACCAATTTATCTCGGCAGCATTAGTGTTTTCACCTAGATTATTGATTGCTAATATTTTATGTTCATGCAGATTATCAAACAATTTAGTGTATGTTTTAGCCGGAAAACCATTTGCGTGACTAAATTGTATAATGGACATAAATTATCAAGCACGGGAGTTCGGCTAACAAGAAATAGATGAGCTACCTTGATTTGCTGTATTCGTAAATAATATTACCGCTACTGTCGTGGAAACGTATTAGCAGCTTTTCCCTCGTAATATCAAGCCATACAAATCCTGTATCGTTGTAAGTATACTTGTTCAATGCTGCTGATTTATTTAGCTTTTCTCTTTCACTTATTGAGCGGTAGTGTGCTCCACCAGCACCACTGATAACATAATCAGTAGCTGATGTTTCAGATTGTAAATGTGCTAAATTATGGTTATGACCTGCTAAATACAGATCCACCCGACCTTCCAGAAACCAGTTCCAGTAACTGCGTGTTAGTAAATCAACATCTCCATGGGTTCCATTTGAATAGATAGAATGGTGTCCAAAGGCAAGTGTCCAAGGGGTTTTTTCCTTCTTAGCTTTAAGTTCCTCATCACCCTGATTCAGCTTTCTTCTCAGCCTTTCTGAAGAAAAGGGGCAGTTTGTATTTAAACCATAAAAGCGAGCGTCTTCCGTAGCGAATGAATACTCATAGTTCGGCATACGCCATGTTGCGCTTTTCAAACTGTAGATGAGCTGTGAAAGTACATCCTGCTTTACATCATGATTGCCAAGTACCGCAAAGAAAGGTTTGTTAATCTCTTGATATACCTGTTCAAATTTTGCTTTAAATTGCGGATCCTCCGTTGAGTTAACTCCATCCGGATAAAAATTATCACCTAAGAGCAAGACCAGATCACATCCTGATTCTTGACAGACTTTTGCCATTCCATGAGCAACTTCAAACTGTTCCTCGTTACCTGTACCTGTGTCTCCGACAGCAATCAACAGAAGGTGATCTGTCCGCAAAGGTTTTATTTCTACCGGAAGCACATCAATTTCAAGTTGGAAACATCCCACATCACTGCCTTTCTCATACAACTTGTAACCACCAACACCACTGAATCCCAGCAACAAAATATACAGTATTAGTTTCCACCAGCGCGATATTGTCTTTTTTGAATCAGTTCCGGCCATATTAAATTGTTATTTGCTATTTTCAGCAATTGATGGATATTCAATCAAGGTCAATAACTGTTCTAAAACAGGATCGCGTAATCCCAGTTGATGCAGACATTTGACTGTATTTAGGACATAATCATGGCAAGAACCACATTTTCCTTCTGCACGTACAACACGCTGTGCAACTTCTTCAAGAGCTAGGTCAGGCACATAATGTTCGTGTTTCGGATTGATGACAAAAGTGATCGCGTCCACACTCTGTTGTTTTGTCTGCACACTAACCCAGGTGGGAATATAAGTTTCCGCAAACATTTCACGTTCCCAAACTTTCTGAAGTTCAGTTACTAAATATTCCTGAGGAATCCGAAATGCCATTCCCTGACATGAATCTCCTTGGTCCAAACCAAACACCAAACCATGATAATCCTGAGTACCTCTATATACAGTTGATTTTAAACATAAACGTCTGTGATACCCAGGTACTACACCTGTTGTTTTTTCGGAATATTTGAAATCCGGATTCCACATCAATGAGCCATAACCAAAAACCCAGACTCCATTTTCAACATTTCGACCTTTTAACATTTCCTGAAATGAAGCGGATAATTCCTGGGAGGACAGAGTACGAATTGAGTCCGCTTCTTTTCCGGAGCCCCATTCAAAGGAAGTATCCTCCGTACTAACAATTTCTGTATCTTTTGTCACGCGACAATCTGGTAACAGGGTTTGTACTCTGTATCTCTGGATAGTTTCATGCGTTTATCCTGGCAAAATTTAGCAAGTAAAGCATCAAGTTCCGCCATCAGTTGAGGATCCCCGCTAATTTGAAAAGGACCGTTTTTTTCAATTGAGAGTACACCCTCTTCCTTGATATTTCCTGAAACAATTCCGGAAAACATTCTTCGCAGATTACAGGCAAGTTCATGATTTGGCTGATCATAATGCAAATTTAGTGCAGACATAGTCTCATGTGTCGGACTAAACGGACGTTGAAAATCATGATCAATATGCAGCATCCAGTTGTAATAAAATGCATCACCTAACTTTCTACGATATTCTCTAACTTTCTTAATTCCTGTCTGAATTCTCTGTGCGACTTTTTCAGGATCATCAATAATAATTTCGTAATATTTCCTGGTTTCTTCTCCTAAGGTGGAACAGATAAAACTGTCAATTTGTTCAAAATAATCTTTGCTTTCAACAGGACCTGTAAAAACAAGGGGGAATGGCTGATCTGAATTTTTAGGATGCATCAGTATACCAAGCAAATACAGGATTTCCTCTGTAGTCCCGACTGCTCCTGGAAAAACAATGAAACCGTGTCCGGAACGAACAAATGCCTCAAGCCGCTTTTCAATATCAGGCATGACAACTAAAGTATTAACGATAGGATTCGGTGATTCTGAAGCAATAATTCCCGGTTCTGTGATACCAATATAACGACCGTTGTGGTAGCGTTGTTTTGCATGAGCAATGGTAGCGCCTTTCATGGGCCCTTTCATGGCTCCGGCACCACAACCTGTGCAAATGTTAAATTCACGCAAGCCAAGCTGATAACCTACTTTTTTCGTATATTGATATTCTATTTCACCTATTGAATGTCCGCCCCAGCAAACAACTAAATTTGGATCAGTCAAGTCTCTGAGTAAGCCAGTATTACGTAAAATATGATAGACAAAATCTGTGATTGAAGAAGATTGTTTTAAATCAAAACCTACTTTTTTTGAAAGTTCTGTACCTACAAAAACAATATCCCGCAGGACCGAAAATAGATGTTCATTGATGCCCTGAATCAACTTTCCGTCCACAAACGCTTTTGGTGGAGCATTCCTGATTTCAAGCTTAATGCTTCGAGTCTGCTGTACAACCTTAATGTTAAAATCAGGAAAACTTTCGAACATTTCTTTTCCGCTGTCAGTGTGACTATCACTGTTGAGCACAGCCAGGGCACAGCGTCGGAATAGTTCATTCAGTCCTCCATTTTGAGGATCACTTAGTTGACGGATTTCTTGTTGCGAAAGGAAATCAAGGATACCTTTTGGACGAATACTGGCATCCATAATTTTCAGGCTAGAAAAAAGGTTGAAATAAAAGCTAAAACTCTTACTTTAGCTGCAGGAAAGAATTCTCAAGAGGCAGAAGAAGACTAGTACATAACTATATTTTCTATATTCCCGAGTCAATAATTTAGTTGAGAGATTATTAAAAACACCCTCTACTAATCGATTTGTATTTACGGACTGACCAGTCCGTTTATCAACTTGCTCACTTGAACTGACTGCTTGATGATGCTGAGCCTGAGGCTACTCCGGCAGATGCACCGCCAACCGCAAAAGAACTTATGGTACGATTTGTTTCGAGACTGCCACATTCTGGACAGTCAATTTGTGAATCCATTTCAGCACATCGACGAAGTTCAGTAAATCCACTTGTGCATTGCAGACACTGGTATTCATAAAGTGGCATTTTTACTCCTTCATTAAATAATTGCAATAACAATATTTATGCTATCATCTTTTATGCCTAATATCAATCAGTTTACGTCCTGTGCTCGATTGTCCCCGACATTTATTATGACTTTCATGGATTAGCAGATGCGAGACATTTTACTGAAAAATAATATCCTTAACCAAAAATAATCCAAGCTAAAAAATTAAACACACTAATGTTAATGCTTTTAAATTTTTGGTGATCAAAATCTGTAAAAAAGTAAATATTATCGTCGTAGATGATAAATATTATCTTGTATTTTAGAACTGGACTACCATAGAATCAAACGTCTCAACAAATACCAACATGTGTATTTCCAAACTTAATCAAAGCACTTAATTCAGAGAAAAATTATGAAGTTCATTCGAATTTATTTAGCAATCTTCATTTCACTTTTATTGTTTACGCAAACAGGCGGTGCCCAGGTGACATCTTCAGAAGCCACGAAGCAAAGTTCAACAGGAACAGTTGAAGTGGATGGAGAATCAGTTTTTCACAAGGTGAATGCAGGAGATAACAAAAAAGTATTTAACGATGCAGTGACAGAACACATCGTTAGTAACAAAGGTATACAGGATTTTTATGCTGTGCCTTCTATTGAGACCAAATGGCTGGGAACAATAATTAATTCTGAAAGCGAATGGCATAAACAGTTGCAAAAACTGGAACAAACATACCGGAAAACCTTTCAGAGACGTGCCATACTAAAATCCGGACAAAACGATCGGAAAGTGCGTATAGAAAACTACACCCAAAATATTTCTGCACTTGAAAAAGAAATTGCTGAAATCCGCCGGCAGATAGTCCAGATTAACGTTGATCAGCAAGTTTATATTAACAGTCTTCGTAAAACGCCGATCACTACTCTGGTTGCCATCAAAACACTTTATACACCTGATTTAATGAGTAGCAAGGATAAACTTGATGTACTTAATAGCGTTATTTTCAGTAGTATGGCAGAACCCGTTCTTGGGCATATAAACTCGACTTACGGAAACAGTATCAATATTCCATTACAAAGCGGATATATTCGCGTTACCTACATGTATCCGGAAAATATTACACATTTTGATTCCGAAGCAAACGAAATCGTCTATCTGTTTTTACGTGTAGAAGCTTACCCTTTTTCAACAAACGATTCAAACGATGGAACTTTTGAGGACAGAGGAGTAGCAGTAGAAATCCTTTCAAATATCAAGCAAATTCAGTCTTATCTCAACATAAAAGAAGTTGGTGATAAACGCTTACTGGACTGGTTGGTTAAAGAGTACAACAATCAAAAACTAAATAATGTACATCTGCTGAACACGATCACAGGCAAATTAGGTGATTTCGAAATGTTCCGGAATGGTCTAAAGCAGAGTATTTCCGACCTCCGTTCAAAAGTAGAAAATATCGTTGCTCAAAGGGATTCGCTTGTTGGCAGTGGAGATGCGGAACTGATCGAAGCTGAATACAAAAGTGCCAAAGAACTTTATCAACAATACTATACAGTCCGAAAGGTACTGACTCATGAGAAGTATACTCTTGAAAATGATGTGATGTTCAGTCTCTTCCATATCGAAGGTGAAACTAGTAAAAATAACGCTAACACAGTGGAAAAACAAATAGTAGATTCAAGTGCAGCTACAAACATTCCTATCAGCGGCAGACCCTTGAAAGACATTTTTGCTGATATCCTGACTATGGCAAATCAAAAAAGCAAACTCAATCTGCAGAACTATCGCGAACGAATTTACCGTGCAAACGAAGAGCAGACACAGCTCATTCAGGGTGCATTGGAGTGGAATGTTAAAAGTGAAGAATTCAGCATTTTGAAACTGTCCCGTGGAAATGTAGGCTCAAGAAGCCATTTTGTACTGCATCTTGCCAAACGCAGCAGTCTAACTTCAAAACCTGGTTTCCCAGCTCCAAAAAGCGGTGTCTGCAAGGCAACACTTTTGTTTAAGCGTGGAAAAAATGAAATGCGCAATTCTTCAAAACCTGCTTTGGAAAAAATGGTAAAATGCCTACGTAAATTCCCAAAACAGATGATCCAGATTACAGGGCACACCGACCCACTCAAACCGGATTTTGGTGAAGGTTCAAAATTCAGCAATTCTACTTTGGGCTTAAAACGCGCTGAGGAAGCCA
>JACNKY010000335.1 GCA_014381795.1 Pseudomonadota bacterium
CCGCCCTTGCTGCTTCGTCAGCTGCACGTCGCATTTCTTCAGGATCAATCACACCTTCTCCAAGGTCATAATCAACTCTGCTGAAAGCGTCAAAACCGGTTCCTGCAGGTATTAACCGTCCGAGGATAACATTTTCTTTTAATCCACGGAAAGTATCCTGTTTCCCGCCCAGAGAAGCGTCTGTCAGCACCTTTGTAGTGTCCTGAAAAGAAGCAGCGGAAATGAAAGAATCCGTACTCAAAGAAGCTTTGGTAATACCAAGTAATTTAGGTTTTGAACGTACTGGTCGACGTCCCTCTGCAACCAATTCTCGATTGACACGATTCATTTCTGTACGTGCTATTTCCTGCCCCACGAGCAAACTTGAATCACCCGGATCTTCAACATATGCCTTACGTAGCATTTGCCGTACAATAACTTCAATGTGTTTGTCATTGATACCGACACCCTGTAGTCGATAAACTTGTTGAACTTCATCCACCAGATAACTTTGCAGAGCTTTTGAGCCTTTAACCGCGAGAATATCGTGCGGATTTGGTGAACCGTCAATCAGTGGATCTCCGGCACGGACATATTCTCCCATATGAACTGTTATATGTCTTCCACGTGGAATCAAATATTCTTTTGAATCACCTTTACCATCTTCCGGACGGATGCGGATTCTCTGTTTTTTCTTTACATCCGTGTCGAACTCAACGATTCCGTCAATCTCAGTGATAATAGCCTGATCTTTAGGAACACGTGCTTCAAAGAGTTCCGCGACCCTTGGTAGTCCACCGGTAATATCCTTGTTCCTTGCAAGTTCTCTTGGGATTTTCGCCAGGACATCACCTGCATGGATCTCTAAACCATCTTCGACCATCAATTCAGACTTAATTGGTAAGGCAAATTCTGTTGGAGTATTATTTTCACGAATGATTGTCTTTTTCTTACTGTTATGAATTGCTATTACAGGACGCTGATCCAGACTTTGAGATTCATGAATGACTTTACGTGAAACACCTGAGACTTCATCAACTTGCTCCTTGAAGGTTTCACCCTCACTGATATCCTGAAAATGAACGATACCAGTTGCATCTGTGATAATAGGAATGGAGAAGGGGTCCCACTCTGCAATTAAATCGCCCTGCTCAACAAATTCGCCTTCTTTTTTCAACAGAGTTGCACCCATCGGTAATGGACGTCTCTCACGTTCTCTTTCATTTGCAAGGTCAACCAGTTTAGCTTCAGGAACAGTTTTGTCACCTTCAACAATTACTGCTTCACCACGACGTCCGAGAATCACATAATTTCCTTCACGGTTTTTTACTTCCTTTAGTTCACTAAAACGTAAAATACCGCTGAAGCTTGCTTCCCATTTGTTCTGTTCCGCCAGTCTACTTGCAGTACCACCAATATGAAAGGTACGCATAGTAAGCTGAGTTCCGGGTTCGCCAATACTTTGAGCTGCAATTACGCCTACAGCTTCACCTAAATTGATTAAACCTCCATGACATAAATCGCGACCATAACAAGCTCTACAAACTCCGGTTTCTGTCATACAAGTCAAGGCAGAGCGGATACGTACATTTTCAATTCTTGAGTCTTGGATTACATCTCTTTCATATTCATTGATGAGAGTTCCTGCAGGAATCAAGATTTTATTCTCGGCATCCGGATCAATAACATCATCCAGTAAAACACGTCCTAAAATCCGGTCAGCAAGAGGTTCAATGATTTCTCCGGATTCAATCAGGGCGGTCATTTCAATGCCGTCCAGTGTTCCACAATCATCTTCCAGGACAACACAGTCCTGTGCGACATCAACCAGACGTCTGGTTAAATATCCCGAGTTTGCGGTTTTCAGTGCAGTATCAGCAAGACCTTTTCTGGCTCCGTGAGTAGAAATAAAATATTCGAGAACGTTAAGTCCTTCACGGAAATTCGCGTGAATTGGAGTTTCAATAATTTCACCAGAAGGTTTGGCCATCAAACCACGCATTCCTGCCAACTGCTTCATCTGCTGGTTACTACCACGAGCTCCGGAATCAGCCATCATAAAAATTGAGTTAACTTTATGAACACCTTCTTCATCGATGATTTCTTCAGAAAGTCCGGCAGACATTTTATCTGCAATTTTTTCTGTCGTCCTCGCCCAGATATCAATCACTTGGTTGTAACGCTCACCGTCTGTGATTAAACCATCCTGGTGCTGCATGTTGATTTTATTGACATCTACTTGTGCTTTTCTCAACTGTCCGGCCTTTTCTTTTGGAATCACCATGTCATCCATTCCAATTGAAAAACCTGCTTTAGTAGCATAGGTATAACCTAAGGTTTTAAGATCATCGAGCATCTTCACAGTTTTAACACTGCCTGCTTTTCGATAAGACTCATCAACCAGTTCCGCCATTTGTTTTTTCTTGAGATGCACATTTACCGTTTCAAAAGGCACTTCTTTTGGAACAACCATTGACAGTAAAACACGTCCAACAGTTGATTCTATAATTGGGCTGACCGTTGCTTCTGTAGAGTCTGCATCAGTTTCATATACCAAAACGTTAACTAAACGAACTTTTATTCTTGCCTGCAGATCAACTCGGCCATGTTCAAAAGCGACTATAGCTTCTCCACGGTTCGAAAAAATTTTACCTTCTCCGAGGGCACCTTCACGCAGTCTGGTCATCCAGTAAAGCCCGAGCACCATATCTTGAGTCGGCGTCATCACAGGCTTTCCATTTGCAGGAGAGAGCACATTGTTTGTGGACATCATCAAAATTTTTGCTTCCAACTGAGCTTCCACAGAAAGTGGTACATGAACCGCCATCTGGTCACCGTCAAAGTCAGCGTTGAATGCTGTACAAACTAATGGGTGCAACTGAATGGCTTTGCCTTCAATCAAAACAGGTTCAAAGGCTTGAATTCCAAGACGGTGCAGGGTTGGTGCACGGTTCAGCATAATTGGATGTTCACGGACAACTTCTTCCAGAATGGCCCAAACTTCCGGTGGGTTTTCCTCTAGAACTTTTTTGGCATTTTTAATCGTGTGAATTTCCTGATAATCAATCAATTTATTATAAATAAAAGGCTTAAAAAGTTCCAAAGCCATTTTTTTAGGCAATCCGCATTGATGAAGTTTCAATTCAGGACCGACCACAATCACGGAACGTCCAGAATAATCGACACGTTTACCCAGTAAATTTTGACGGAAACGACCCTGTTTTCCTTTGAGCATATCGCTGATCGACTTGAGAGGCCGTTTATTGGAACCAACCATCGGTCGTCCGCGACGACCGTTATCAAAAAGTGCATCTACAGATTCCTGTAGCATTCGCTTCTCATTTTTTACAATAATTCCTGGTGCACGCAATTCTATCAGACGTTTGAGACGGTTGTTTCTATGAATTACACGGCGGTACAGATCGTTGAGGTCACTTGTCGCGAATCGTCCTCCTTCAAGAGGAACCAAAGGACGCAGTTCCGGAGGCAGGACCGGTAGATTATCAATGATCATTGAGTCTACTTTATTCCCTGACTTTAACAGTTGGCTGACGACTTTGAGTCTTTTTGAAATCTTTTTGCGGCGGGTTTCAGAGTTGACATCACGCATTTCAACCCAAAGCTCTTTTTCAAGCTCATCTAATTGAAGCCTCCGTAAAAGTATCTGTACTGCTTCCGCCCCCATTCCCAATTTCAAATCAGGATGTTTCTCTTCCAATTCACGGTACTGGTCTTCTTCTACCAGTTCGAGCACTTCCAGTTCAGAATCGCCAGGTTCTAGCACAACGTATGCGTCAAAATATAGTACACGCTCCAAGTCCCTTAACATCATATCAAGGATGGTTGCAATCCTGCTGGGAACTCCTTTAAGAAACCAGACGTGAGAAACCGGACACGACAGTTTGATATTTCCCATGCGGTCACGACGCACCTTGGATTCAATAACTTCCACACCACATTTTTCGCAGGTAATGCCCCTATGTTTCATACGTTTGTATTTTCCACAAATACACTCGTAATCATGCACAGGACCAAAAATTTTACCGCAAAACAACCCATCACGTTCAGGCTTAAATGTTCGGTAATTGATAGTTTCTGAGGTGCGTACTTCTCCAAAAGACCAGGATGTTACCTCATCGGAAGTGGCAATTTTGATCCGAATTGCTGAGTAATTTTTCGGATTTTCTGCAATTTCAAACAAATCTCTGAGCGCCATGTTTAGTTGCTGGTTGGTTGGTTATTGGTTTATATTTATAATTCAATTAGGCTGTAACTTCTTCCTCTTTTTCTTCCGATGGCTCTTCTGGAGCAGCATTAGTTTTAGCTGCAGGAGCAAGTTTTTCGGTAACAACTTCTGTCTCCGTAATACTTTCTATTTCCTCCAGAAAATCTTCCTCTTCATTTTCGTCAGATTTTTTAAGCAATTCAATATTCAGGCACAGACTTTTCAATTCACTAATCAACACCTTAAATGATTCCGGAAGACCTGCTTCCAAATGATGACGACCTTTAACGATCGACTCATAAATCTTGTTACGTCCTAAGACGTCATCCGACTTAACTGTCAGCAATTCCTGTAGTGTATAAGCAGCGCCGTAAGCTTCCAAAGCCCAGACCTCCATCTCACCAAATCGCTGACCACCGAATTGAGCTTTACCGCCCAAAGGTTGCTGAGTGACCAAAGAATATGGACCAATGGAACGTGCATGAATTTTTTCATCAACAAGGTGATGCAGCTTCATAATGTACGCATAACCGATAGTCACCTTCTGACTGAATCGTTCACCTGTCATCCCATCATAAAGCCAGACTTGACCTGATTTTGATAATCCGGCCATTTCCGCCATCCGATGAATATCGGTTTCTTTTGCTCCATCAAAAACCGGAGTTGCCATATGAATTCCGGGTTTGTACCTTTTCACAAACTCCAAAAATGCCTGATCATCCATTGAGTCAAAATACTTTTGGGCAACATCACAGTCATAGACTTTTTTCAGAAATTCACGAATCTGTGTTGCAGGACTATTTTGCCTAAGAAATTCCGCGACCTTTTTGCCTAACCCATTTGCTACTCGACCCAGATGTGTTTCCAGCACCTGCCCCACATTCATTCGGGAAGGAACCCCAAGCGGATTAAGCACAATATCAACAGTCGTGCCGTCATCCATATAAGGCATATTTTCTATAGGCTGGATGGTAGAAACCACACCTTTATTTCCGTGTCGTCCCGCCATTTTGTCACCAACTGAAAGTTTCCGTTTGATCGCAATATAAACTTTTATCATCCGGATAACGCCCGGTGGAAGATCATCTCCTTTGGAAACTTTTTCACAACGATCCTGATAAACATTTTCCAGCAGGTACATTTGCTGGAGAGCATTACGGACAAATGTTCCAACTTTGAGGTTGATTTTATTATCAGCAACCTGAATGCCGTCAGTTGAATTTAAAGGAATTTGCTGTAGTATATCGTCAGTGATTTTTGTGCCTTTTGAAGCAAGCACTTCACCCTGTACGGACAGTACATCCGCAGCCAACGGCTTTTTCTCTGCCACAGAAAGTATGCGATTCACGAGGTTGCTGTGAACAATACGAATTTCGTCATAATGATCGTTTTCATAACGTGCCAGCAGTTCCTGTTCAATTTGTCTGGTCCTCTCATCACGCTCAACACCTTCACGGTTGAAGACCACAACATCAGTCACCACTCCGTCAACGCCTTGAGGAACACGTAAAGAAGTGTCACGGACATCTCCCGCTTTTTCTCCAAAAATTGCGCGCAGCAGTTTTTCTTCCGGATTGAGTTGTGTTTCACCTTTCGGTGTTACTTTTCCGACCAAAATGTCTTTTGAACTGACACTTGTACCAACAGCGATAATGCCGCTTTCATCAAGATTTTTGAGGGCTTCTTCACTGACGTTTGGAATATCACGAGTGATCTCTTCTTTTCCTAATTTTGTATCACGTGCAACAGTGTCAAGAACATCAATATGTACAGAAGTAAAAGTATCTTCATGCATTAAACGTTGAGAGACCAAAATCGAATCCTCAAAGTTGTAACCACGCCAAGGCATAAAAGCAATGTTAATATTTTGTCCCAGTGCAATTTCACCATTTTCTGTACATGATCCGTCTGCAATGACATCCCCTGCCTTGACGCGGTCTCCTTTTTTAACAAGAGGACGCTGATTTATACAGGTGTTCTGGTTTGAGCGTTGATATTTAATCAAGTGGTATATATCAACGTTTGCCGGAACAATCGTGTCTTCACTTGAAAGATCAACGTCTGCCTGAATTACGACTCGCCCTGCATCAACACTATCGACAACACCGTTACGGCTTGCGACTACACAACTTCCGGAATCCAGAGCAGCCTGATGTTCAATGCCTGTTCCTACCAGCGGAGATTTAGGTTTGACCAGAGGCACTCCCTGACGCTGCATGTTGGATCCCATCAAGGCACGGTTTGCATCATCGTGCTCAAGAAAGGGAATCATGGCTGCGGCCACAGAAACGAGCTGACGCGGAGAAATGTCAATGTAGTCTATATTTTCTTTTAAGACCATGCTGAATTCACTACCTACACGTGAAGTAATGAAATCATCTATAAATGCTTTT
>JACNKY010000333.1 GCA_014381795.1 Pseudomonadota bacterium
GAGTGCCACCTGATCTGCTGATGCTGTTGCTGCCTGTGATGATGATGATGCCTGTGATGATTGGTCATGGAGTGCCACCTGATGCCTGTTGATGATCTGCTGCAGCACATCCATCTCCACACCATCCATTGGCATTGCATCTTTCCATCTTTGCAGCATCTTCATGTTCTTGATCTTACTCTGTTCCGGTTAAAAAATAAGTATCTGCCCCAAACAGTTTCCGGAAGCGTGTTAACACATCCGTTGCTATCGTCGTGTACGCATGTCCAATGTGCGGATGGCTGTTGACGTAGTAAATTGGGGTGCTAATGTAAAATATGTCGCTCATTCTGGTTGAGTCTCTAGTAACTTTTCAAAAATGTCTAATAAACAATGATGTTTTTCTACTTCCAGGCATGTGCGCTTTTTACCATCAGAGGCAGGTCAAGCACTGGGAAATTTAATTTTTGAATCTTCAGGAAGCGGGCTGAAAAGCACGAGCGTTTTTCCAATAACCTGAACTACTTCAATCTCCGTCTGTTTGGAAATTTCTTCAGCACATTCTTTTTTTGACAAAGGACAACTGTCCAGAACCTTGCATTTGATTAACTCATGATCAAGCAATTGGGATTCAATCTCACGTCTGGTTTCCGGAGAAAGACCCTGTTTCCCAAGGTTCACCAGAGGTTTAAGAGGATGCGCCAAAGCACGCAAATGTCTTTTTTGTTTTCCTGTCATTTTTTAATTTCCTTGATCAATCACTCGCGGTACTTTGAAAAATCCATTTTCCAGATACGAACTAAACTGTTCTGGAGCAACTGGAGATTTCTCCATCTTATCTTCACGGATTCCATGCAAATGACTTTCATCCGCTTCTGTTGCTGTTTCTGGAATATCTGCGGTTTTCAACAATTCAAAATAATCCAGAATCCCTGAAAACTGTTCTGCAAAAACTTCCGTTTCTTTGTCGGTCAATTCCAATGATGAAAGCCGCGCTATCTTACGAACTTCCTCTGTGCTGAAGCTGGTTGTCATGACGGTTGCAGCATTAATTTTACTTCTGCCTGAGCCGCCAGTTTACCGTCTACACTCGCCTTGCCTTCAAATACCCAAAAATTACGACGCTGATTACTCAAGGTAGTTTCAAGGATCAGCTGATCTCCAGGAACCACCGGCACCCTGAATTTGGCATTATTGATTCCGGCAAAGAACACAATACTTCCGGATTCTGCATCACCTTTTCCCGAATCAATTACAATCCCAGCAGTTTGCGCTAATGCTTCGATAATCATCACGCCCGGAAACACAGCCTGCTGCGGAAAATGCCCTTGAAAAACTGCCTCATTTCCGGAAATATTTTTTAAGGCCTGACAATATTCACCGGGGCGTACCTCCAGTACACGGTCCAAAAGCAAAAAAGGATAACGGTGCGGTAGAATTTTTTTTATTTCTTCTAAATTCAACATCAATCTCCTCCTGTCTGTTTGAGTGAATTATAGGCATCGATCACTTTCTGCGTCATATCGGTTGTATCCTGTTTCATATACAAAATTATTTGCGCTGCATTTTTTTCAAGTACGAGATCCAGTTTTTCCTTGATCGAAATACTACGGATCACAGTTTTTAGTTCCTGAAAAATAACCTCGGTAAGACGCCGTTCCTCCAGCCTCATTTCCTGTTCGACTTTTCGAACCTGTTCCCGCAGCTGCTGCTGCCGTGCGATTAATTCCTGCTCTTTGGATGCTTTTGCTTTTGCAGTCAACAAAGGATTGTTACGTAAATCGTCAGCTAGTTTACGCAGTTCCGACTCTTCCAGTTTAAATTCCTGCTGTTTTTGACGACCTTTGCGTTCGAGAATATTTTTTGATCGAATACCTGCTTCAGACTGATTGAGTGCATCATTCAAATCGACGACCCCAATCTCCAACGCAAACGCAGGAGAACTCAGGTAAAAAATTGCTGTCAGTAACAGAGGCAAAAAATGTTTCATGGCTTTTTTTGGCTTAGTTTATCTTTCCCGCAGAAGAGCTAAAACCCAAGACTTCAGCTTTAGGTCACGAACCAGATAATGAGGAAAGTTCCAAGAGTGAAGATGAGGGCATAATTCTGGGTTAACCCGTTCTGTAAAGGACGGATTGAATTTCCGACCATTCGTGCAATATCCGCAGTTGTGTTGACCGCACGGTCAATCACATTTTGATCAAATAAACGCCAGAGTACGTGGGTCGAAAAGAGTCGTCCCGGTTGAATAATTAGCGTGTTATAGAGTTCATCAACATACCATTTGTTCAGCGAAAGCTGATAGAGCGTTTCCCATTTGTTGCGTAAACCCGCTGCAAGGTCAAATCCGGAGTGATAAAGCCGGCTTGCAAAAAACCAGGCTAACAGGGCGAAAGCAACTGAAAACGCCATTAGCGTCCACTCCATTGAAACAGATCCATGACCACTTGGAATTTCTGCAAAGAAACCCTGGAAGTAATTTTCCATCCCATTAGGAATTACATGGAAAACATGTGGTACCCCAAAAAATCCGCCTGTAACTGCAAGTGCAGCCAGAATCATCAGAGGAATTGTCATCGAAAGAGGTGACTCACGTACATGTTCAGCGGTATGTGAATCAACCCGTGACTCTCCGTGAAATGTCAAATAAATCATCCTGAACATGTAAAATGCGGTTAAACCTGCAGTCAGAAAACCAACTCCCCAAAGCCAAGGACTACCTAAAGGAGAACTGTATGCTTTCCAGAGAATTTCGTCTTTACTGAAAAATCCTGAGAAAAAAGGAATTCCGGAAATGGCAAAGGTACCAAGCAGCATAGTCATGTAGGTGATTGGTAATTTGTTTTTGAGTGCACCCATTTTGCGCATATCCTGCTCATGATGAACTGCCAGAATGACTGATCCGGAACCTAAAAAGAGAAGTGCCTTAAAAAATGCATGTGTCATCACATGGAAAACACCTGCACCGAAAGCACCGACGCCCATTGCCAGAAACATGTAGCCCAGTTGGCTGACGGTTGAATAAGCCAGAACCCGTTTTATATCCGTCTGCGTGACTGCGATAGTTGCCGCTAAAAGGGCGGTCGCCGTTCCTACGACGGCAATGACATTCATCGTGAAAGGTGCCAGCACAAACAAGTGACTCAAGCGCGCAACCATGTACAACCCCGCAGTCACCATGGTAGCTGCATGGATCAAAGCGGAAACAGGTGTCGGACCTTCCATTGCATCCGGTAGCCAGACATAAAGCGGAATTTGCGCGGATTTTCCTGTAGCGCCCAGAAAAAGCAATAAGGTTATTGCTGTTACCAGAGCTCCTCCATATTCAAGTTGTGTTGATGCTTCAGCATTGATGGTAGCGAATTCAATTGAACCAAATGCTAAAAAGATCAACATAACTGCCGAGAGCACACCAAAGTCTCCTATTCGGTTAAAAAGAAAAGCTTTTTTTGCTGCTTCCGCAGCAGAATCTTTCTCAAAATAATAGCCGATCAGCAGGTATGAACAGAGGCCCACACCTTCCCAGCCTACAAACATTAAGAGAAAACTGTCAGCCAAAACCAGAATCAGCATGAAAAACACAAACAAATTCAAATAGGCAAAAAAGCGGTAGTAACCTGATTCACCATCCATGTAACCCACAGAATAAACGTGAATCAAAAATCCGACTCCTGTGATTACTAGAAGATAAAGTCCGGTGAGTTGATCGACTTGGAAATTAATACCTGCTTCAAAATTCCCGCTCGCAATCCAAGTGTAAAGGTGCTCCTTGAGCACGTTTCCTTCTGCTTCAAGCATCTGAAAAAACAGTACTAGGGACTGGGCAAAGGAAAGCGCAATTGCTAACGGTCCCACAAAAGTAACGAAACGGGTTCCGAAACGTTTGCCTAAAAAACCATTCAGCAAAAATCCCAGCAAAGGGAATGCGGGTACAAGCCAAATTTGTGACATAGCTACCACTTTAAAATATTAAATTCGTCAATGTTCAACGTTTTACGTGTTCGAAAAATGGAAAGAATTATCGAAAGCCCTACCACTGCTTCCGCCGCGGCAACAACGATGATGAAGAAAATGAAGATCACACCGGTCATGGAATCCATACCTCGCGAAAAGGTCACGAAAGATAAGTTAACCGCATTGAGCATCAGTTCAATGCTCATGAAAATAACAATCACATTACGCCTCAGCATTACACCCAGCACGCCGATGGTAAAAAGGGCTGCGCTCAACAACAAAATATGTTCAACAGGAATCATAAAATATCCTTACTCAAAACGTCGCTTTGCAATCACTACTGCGCCAATGACGGCAACGAGCAGCAGAACAGCAATAATTTCAAATGACAAAATATAATCGGTAAAAAGTAAACGGCCTATCAAAGCAATCGAGCCAACTTCTTCTACAACCTCAAGAGGATATGCCCCCTTTGGTCCAAGCTGTAATTCTCCTGCAGTGAAGAGACTGGCAATTTGTACAAATATCCCGAAAGAAAGAAGTCCTGCCAGAATCTTTCCAATCGGCCATTTATTAGCATACTGATCAGTATCCTTTGAGGAGAGCAGCATCAGCACAAAAAGGAAAAGGACCATAATAGCTCCTGCATAAACCAGAACCTGAATGACTGCGACAAATTCTGCATTCAGCATCACATAGATTGCGCCTAAACAAAAAAATGTGCCCACCAGTGAAAGTGCACAATGAATTGGATTTCGCAGGAAAAGTACACCCAATGCACCAAAAATGCTCAGAACTGCAAAAATGTAAAATATTATTAACATCTTTCGTTTACGAAAAAATTACTAGTTCACACAAACTATGTCTGTGCCTTGACTACTTTCATACCTGAATCTTTTGTCTTCTGTGTAAGTTCTTTGCCAAATCCGCAAATCTCTGCATAACTGAGCCCGGAGAATGCTTTAACCTGTTTGGTCATTGCATTAAAAACATCTGCAGAACTACCGTATGAACTTTCCTGTCCGAGCGCTGAAGACAAATCAGCAAGAATCCGCCATTCCGGACGTGTCCTGCGCAATGCCTGAACAGCAACTTCAGTTGCCTGAACACGTTGATCCTTGTTGGTAAATGTCCCTTCTTTCTCGGAATAATACTGTCCTGGAAGTACAACGTCCGCAATCTCGCTCCATGAGTTATGGAATGTGCCCAGGTGCACCACCAGTTGGGCTTTTTTTATTTTTTCCAGAACTTCCACTTCTGCTTCAAAAGGATTCCCCAGTACAAAGACGACTTTCAGTTCAGCTTCAATTGCTTTTTTAAGTTTTGCGGATTTTGCGTCACCTTTTATTTTGAGGGCAAGAGCACCTGCACGGTTAGGTGTTTTGTCGGTCGTGATCAGAGTATTGATAAAAAATTCACTTTCACATTGTTCCCATTTTGGCAAGGGGCAAAATGTGTTATCCGCGGAAAAAATGTCTTTGAGCAGTTTTTGCAGCAAAAATAATTCTTCGTTGCTTGCGTGAGTATCAGTCAGCGCCAGTACTTCCTCCGGCAATGGAGACATATCACCTACTCGCTCCGCAATTGCCGCATAGGCTTCTTCCCAAGAAATAGCTTCCAGTTTTCCGTCAACATGACCTAATGGTTGATGAATTCTAGTTTTACGTTCATTCATCATGCGGTAAGTTAAACGGCCTTCATCGCAGAGCCACCATTTATTAACATTTTGGTTTTCATGTGGTTTGAGCCTAAATATCTCATTGCGGTCATGCTCTATCGTAATATTGCAACCTGTAGAACAACCTGTACAAATTGAACGATTTTTTTTCAACTTCCAAGCACGCCGCTTAAAGCGGAATTCCTTCTCCGTGATGGCACCCACCGGACAGATGTCAGCCATATTGCCCTGAAATTTGTTAGTCATGGGCCTGTCGGCATAAGTGTCAACCGTCAACTCATGACCGCGGTTAAACATCCCGAATTCATTGGTACCGGTTATTTCCCGCGTAAAACGGTCACAGCGTGAGCACTGAATACAGCGATTACGTTCTAATGAGACAAATGTCCCAATGTCCCGCCAGCCGTTAACTCTTTTGGAATAATCCATTTCCGACTTTCCGGAACCATACTCAAAGGCGTAATCCTGCAGAGTACATTCTCCGGACTGATCACAAATTGGACAATCCAGCGGATGATTAACCAGTAAAAACTCGTTGACAAGTTTACGACCCTCTTCGACTTTTGGATTGAGGGTTTCGACCTTCATTCCTTCAGCAGCATCCATTGAACAGGCTGTTTGCAGTTTTGGTGCAGGACGGCCATTACCAAGATCGACCACATCAACCAGGCACATCCGGCAGGTGGCAACTACAGACATTCCGGGATGGTAGCAATAATGAGGAATTATTTTTCCGCAACGCAAAGCCGCGGAAAGAACTTTTTCACCCGGTTCATACTCAACCGGTTCACCATCAATTTGAAAGACAGGCATGTAAAACTCGTTAAACAGTGGCATAATATTTCCGGAATTCTTCCGGAAATTTTTTAACAAAACTTTGAATC
>JACNKY010000220.1 GCA_014381795.1 Pseudomonadota bacterium
GAATGGAAGGATGGCCGAAGGTGGTACGGAATACAATACGACAAAAACGGAAACATCTATTTAAAGTGGGGGAATGGAAAAAGAATAGAACAATAACCCCCCAAAATACCCTCAAGTCAAAAATCTCCCTTTTATTGTAAAACAAAACGATTGATGTTATATATTGGGTTCTCTTAAACCACTTATAAGAAACCAAGTGAAACACTTACTCATAATCCTCTCATTCCTTCTTTTTTCTTCTCCCTTGATTGGAGATAATCACAAAGGTGAAACTCTTTATGTGTTGGGTGAATACCCTGATTGGAAATGGGTGGCATCTGGGGGAAAAGAAACTCAACATAAGTATCATGGTCAGGTAAAGGATGGGAAACCAAATGGTAATGGTGTTTTAATTTCAACTAATGGATGGAAGTATTTTGGGAGTTGGAAGAACGGGGAAATATGGAGAGGAACAGGATATAACAAAGACGGAAACATCACAGGAAAGTATGTGAATGGAGAATGGATAAAACAATAACTAGCACATAAAACAAACCAATAACTTTATAACTGTTGACAACTTGTAAATGCTAAAAATGGTAACTGAGGAAAGTACTGCTAATTCAGCGTAAAATACTTCGCAGAGTGGTAATTTTAAGCTGTTGCTCCCGCGTCGTAGCGTAGCGTTCCGCATGTATTAATTGTTTGAGCAGTTTCTTGCTGAATTCCGGATCAGCTTTTGTGTCTGTGCTTTCAAGATTCAGTGCCAGAATCGACATTTGCACGTTTCGAATAATCAGTTTCGGCATCGTACGCAGCAAGATGTCTCTCTGTTTCAAAGCCTGGGCGATTTGGATATCAACTACTGCCGACAATGCCGCTTGTTTCAATGCCTTTAAAGCAATAAAATAAGTTTCGATCCTGTCGTCTGAGTTCAACTGTGCCTGTGCCTCACGGATCAACCCAACGGCTTCCATGTAGTTTCTCTCAAATTCGGTCTCCTGCTGATCCGGTGTAAAAACCGAACGAGGCAATTGTCCAACAGCGCGTGATGCCAACAGGTCCGGTGGCTGAGTCAGACTCTGATCCGTAGAACTGTAAAAATTAACCACGATAGAATTACGACCTGTAATTTCAATAAATGGAGGTAAATTCAAAGCGTCCGGATTAACCATCGCACGCAGGATAACTCGTTTCTGGTGTTCTACATCTGTATCAAGTTCTACAAAACGCAAATATTCATGATTCTTGAAACCAGAAATTGCACCTGTTTTTTCTGAGTTTGGAAAAATAATCTGCAGAAAAAATTGCGCTTTATATCTCCCTGTTTCAGGATCCTTCAATTTTAATTCAACCACTTGATAAGGGAAACTATCCGGACTTGTCTCAATCGGTCCGTCAAAAACAACCTCAATTCCAAAGCGCCAGATGTCACGCAACTCATCTTCTATCTGCAAAGGAATTTTTTTCAATTCTATGACTTTAAAGGTTTTCCTCAATACTTTGACGTTTTCAGGAACCTCAGCTAAAAAGGCAGAACGTTGCAGCAAAGCGAAAGCATCGTTATAAGTGAAGAATTCGCGTGTACCGTTTTCCAGTTCTAGAACATAACGATAACGATCACCTAATTTATCGGTGCTTAAAAATTTACTGTCTTCAGGTTCGAGAATGCGAAAACGCTGGACTCCTAATACCAGGCTTTTAGCTTCAAGAATGTCATGCCTACCGTAAGTTTTAACAAATGCAGTCGCGGTCAGAACACTGCGGTAAAAATCATTCTTCTCCAGTACGCCAAAATCAGTGCTTTCCGCAGAAGGAAAAACAAGCGCCCTGTTGTTACTGAGTATCAGTTCATCCGTTTGTGTCCACTCACGAATACGGTTTAGCAGCCACTTTCGGCTTGATCCGTCATCAAGAATTGCCTGCAGATAATAATCCTCTTTACCTCTGTTCTTTACAAAGACAGAGGATATTTTTATGGCTTTGAAATATCCATGATCCAGGACCGCAGCCAGTGCGAGAGCTTTTTGCCGTGAAGTATATTCCGGAAAAGCAAATGCTGACTGGCTTAAGCAAGCTTGAAAAAGAAAAACCGCAAGAGTGATTATGTATATTTTTTTATTCAAAATTCTTTCCCACATAAATTTCAACATCGGTTGACAGCTTATTGTTTCTGCTTTCCGGAACTGGTTCAAGCACCTGTTCTCCCGGCAGGACCTCTGCCAGAATCAAAGCTGCCTTTAACAAGTTTGCATGAAAATATATTTTTGTTTTGGGCAGAATCGTCTGTTCACGTACCGATGAGATATTGACTATATTCAACTTCATACCCATCCGCTTTTCTATTGTTCTTTTCTGCTTGCGGTCCAGCATTACAGCAAAACTCTGTGCTGCTCCGAGATTAGGTGAGGCGTTTAGCACTGCGACATTCAGTTGATCGAAGTGACGGTATGCCATTAGGGCAGTTACAGGATGCAGTAAGAGCTGTTCACGCGGTGTTATTTTGACTGGTCCCAACTCAGCTTTAACTGGACTCGTAATTTGCATCCCTTCGGAGGCAACAGCGGAGACCACCTTTATTTGCTTTCTTTGTAAAGCAAATGTTAATTGTCGTGAATCAGATCTTTTTGTATCAAGCACGAGGAAGTGCTTTTCTTTACTTGAAACAGTAAATGTAACTAGGAAGTTGATTTCACCGTTTTCTGTTTTTGTAATTTTTTCCGCCAGGCTCATTTTATCCAAAATACCGGACAAAGCAAAAGATGTAATATCCCGTTCAGGCAGCAGGATATTATTGATGAATGTATTGGGGAGAATAACTGTGGTTTCAGTCTTCGAGCTTCCCTGAGTTATATTGATATGAGGGAATTTCCCCGGATCAAAAAAACCCTTGAAGGTCAAGTATGGTATGTTTTTGTCTACAAACAATTCGAATCGATCAAGCATATGACCGGAATTCGCTGACAACGACAAAGTCGCTGACAAAAACATAAACAGCAGCCTGAGCGCTAAAGTAGATGAAAACTGCTTCATTAAATTGCAGTGGCTAAGGTGCTTGATTAGGGTCTCCTAACAGTACAACCCCGGTGGAGACCCGCACTCTTAAATGCAGAAAATGAGCCACTAGAACAAAGCAATCACGAATCTGAAGAATCGTCAGAGCTAGGCGTGTCTTGAGGTTCCTCAGGAACGTCTTGCTGAACTATGTTTTCAGGAGCATTATCCGGCCCTGAGTCCGCTGTTGCGTCTGTTGAATTTTCACCGGCAGGTGGATTTTCACCGTCTTCCGCAGTTTCTTCACCATTCTCTTCTTCGATTACAGGCGCAATACCAATCACCTGTTCATCCTTCTCAAGGCGTATCAACCGGTTACCCTGAGTGACCCTGCCTATTGTACGGATATTTTCTACAGGAATCCGGATCAATTTGCCAAACTGCGTGATCAGGAAAAGCTGGAAATGCTCTTCAACTTCTAACACATTCACAACCGGTCCATTTGCTTCAGTAATCCGGATGGTACGCATTCCGTAGTTACCCCTGTTTTTCGCTAGTGTATAATCTGCGATCGGTGTCTTTTTGCCAAATCCGCCTTCAGTAACAGTCAATACTTCGCCTGTACCTGTGAGCGCCAACGCGGAAACCACCCTGTCACCTTCACGAAGTCTTACACCTCTAACTCCACGTGCCTGACGTCCCATTGGCCGTAAAGTAGACTCGTTAACTCGCAGACCCATTCCGTCACGTGTCGCAAAAAACAACTCCTGATCACCGTCTGTCAGCTGTACTGAAATGACTGAATCACCCTCATCAATAGTAATTACACGCAGACCAGTCACGCGAATCTTTGCGCAATCGGGCATAGGCGTCTTTTTAGCAACACCGCGTTCAGTGCAGAGGAAAATATATTTGTTCTCAGCTTCCTTCGGAACATTCAAACAGGAGCAAATCGTTTCACCTTCACGTAAAGGCAGCAGATTGATAGCCGCTTTTCCACGTCCGGTCGGACCGGCTTGTGGCAGTTCAAAAACTTTCTTGCGGAAAACCTGACCTTTGTTAGTGAAAAAGAGCAAATAATCATGCGTTGATGCGACGAAGAGCTGTTCCACAAAATCTTCATCTTTGGTGCCCATGCCCAGACGTCCTTTTCCTCCACGACGCTGCAATCTGTATTCACTGACTGAACTGCGTTTGATGTAACCTTCCCGTGAAAGGGTGACCACCATGTCTTCTTCATTAATCAGTTCTTCAATGAGAATTGAACTGTCGCCTTCAATAATTTCTGTTCGACGTTCATCACCATATTTATCCCTGATTTCGATACTCTCGTTACGGATAATATCGATGACACGTTCATCTTTGTCCAAAATATCCTTGTAATCCGCAATCGCTTTGCCGACTTCCTCATGTTCAGCACGTATTTTATCCTGCTCCATACCTGTCAAGCGTTGCAATTTCATGTCTAATATTCCATGTGCCTGACGTTTTGACAGTCCATAATCTTCCATCAGCACCGCTTCTGCGGCAACTCCGCTTTCTGCTTTGCGAATAATTTCAAGCACTGCATCCAGATTTTCGAGCGCAATCATCAGGCCTTCCAACAGGTGCATCCTGTTTTCCGCCTGTCTCAATTCATAACTTGTACGGCGGACAACTACTTCAATCCGGTGCTGCAGAAAGTACTCCAGCATCTGCGACAATGCCAGTATTTTGGGTTGCTTGTCCACAATGGAAAGCATAATAATTCCGAAACTTGACTGCAGAGAAGTATGTTTGTAAAGATTACTCAAAACAACTTCAGGATTTTCTCCACGTTTCAGTTGGATGAAGATGCGCATACCTTTGCGGTCAGATTCATCACGCAAATCCGAAATACCATCCATTTTTTTATGACGTACCAAATCGGCGATTTTCTCCAATAGTGTCGCCTTATTAACCATGAACGGCAGTTCTGTTACAATAATCAGTTCACGCCCGTCTTTGGTTTGTTCAAAATGACTTTTTGCGCGTATCCGGATTATCCCGCGTCCTGTTGTATATGCGTCATAGATTCCACTTTTTCCGATGATTGTTCCGCCGGTTGGAAAGTCCGGTCCAGGAATATACTCCATCAAATCCTGAACTGTAGCATTTTCACGATTATCCAGATAATAAAGCAGAGCATTCATGACCTCAGTTAAATTGTGCGGAGGGATATTACTTGCCATCCCCACAGCAATTCCGGTCGAACCATTGGTGAGTAAATTCGGAACTCTGGAAGGTAAAACAGAAGGTTCAATCAACGAGTCATCATATGTTGGAACAAAATTAACCGTATCTTTTTCCAAATCCGCCAGCAATTCATGCGCGATTTTCCGCATCCGGACTTCTGTGTAACGCATCGCTGCGGGAGAATCTCCATCAACTGAACCGAAATTTCCCTGACCGTCAATCAATTGATAGCGCATCGAAAAAGGCTGGGTCAAGCGTACCACAGTGTCGTAAATTGCCTGGTCACCATGAGGATGATATTTTCCCATCACGTCACCTACCACAGTTGCTGATTTGCGATAAGGTTTATTGAAATCGTTCCCCTGCTCACTCATCGAAAACAATACACGCCGATGCACAGGTTTTAAGCCGTCCCGGACATCCGGCAGAGCACGGCCGACAATGACGCTCATCGCATATTCCAAATAGGAATCTCGCATTTCGTGGACAATGTCCGTTTCAAGAATAGTTTCACTCATTGTTCAATATTATTTAAATATTAGTTTGCTTTTCAGGATACTGCCTGTATTTCAAGATAGTTGGAATAAGTGTGAGGTGCTGGACTTAAGCTTCATCAGAACTCAAATAGTTTCAACTTCATAAAGGTGATCACGTTTTTGCAGTACCACAACTTTATCCATAAAGTCACCCTGCTGAATTTCATTGACAACTTCCAGGCCGTCAGTGACTTTTCCGAAAACAGTGTGTTTCCCGTCCAAATGAGGAGTAGGCCCGTGTGTGATAAAAAACTGGCTGCCGTTTGTTCGCGGACCTGCATTTGCCATTGAGAGTACTCCTGCACTGTCATGTCGTCGTGCCGGCGTACATTCATCATCAAAATTATAGCCTGGACCACCTGTGCCTGAGCCTTCAGGACATCCACCCTGGATCATAAAATCGGGAATTACACGATGAAAATTCAGTCCATCATAATAACCTTTCTCAATGAGAGAAATCATGTTGGCTACAGTGTTAGGTGCGTCGTCTTCAAACATTTCGATTGTCATATTTCCACGATCGGTCTGGATTTGAATTTGTGGAAGTCCCTCTGAAATTTGTATTTCGCTCATAGTCTTTAATTATTTGTGTGTTTGTGTTTATTAAATTCTGATTTAGATTCCGGAGAGTCCGCTTGATCACCGGCAGATAAAGCTGAAAGATCGCCCAGCCCAAGAGAGGAAAGATCGAAGTTCGAAACTGCTGC
>JACNKY010000299.1 GCA_014381795.1 Pseudomonadota bacterium
CAACTTCTCCCATCCTGGCCAGAGTCCGATCCAGAAGATTCATACAAATTCGGAGTTTGGTTCACGCCGGCGTACTTCCACTTATTAGAGTTCAGTGAAGTCCAAAAACGTTAATCAAGCAATAATATTACGGATAAAGGCGGGTTTTGTTTTTCTGCTGTTCGGACTAAATATGTGCGTAACAGGAGGTTCCGCGCTTGCTATTGATTATTTTGAAATCACTAACCCTAAGTTCGTTCCTGTTAAAGTTGGCCTGATTGAAGGCGCAGGTAGTGAAGTGACGGCTGTTCAAAAAGTTTTTAAAGCGAATCTGGAAAAAGTACTTTATTTTCAAATAATTGATGGAACAAAGGCTGAGTTTTTGAAATCCGAAGAAGTAGTATTTCGGCTGGAACTTCTTTTAAAAAAGAATCCGGATCAATTAGAAATTACTCTCTGGACGCAGGGTGAGGAATCGCCAGTTGCGCAAAAATTGCTGCCGCTCGAAGAAGCAGATAATTTGCGAAAAACCGGACTTTTACTGGCGGACTGGTTTGTGGGGGAAACGCTGAATTTTAAAGGTGTTTCCGACAGCAAAATTGCTTACACATCGCAAAAAACAAACCGTAGAAAAAATATCATGCTCAGTAGTTATGATGGAACTTTGCAAAAAAGATTTTCATATAATCTTGGTTCCAACAATCTTGCGAGTTGGTCTTTTGATAATAAAAACATTCTCTACACGACTTTTACCCGCTCCAGTGTGCAGTTGACTATTCAGCCGTCGATACGTCTTCGTGCAAAAATTCTCAGCTTCCCTTCAGGATTTCAACCTCTAGGCGCAAGCTGGCGTAAGGATGGGAAGTCAATTTTGTTGACACTCATGAATAAGGGAAATTCCGACATCTACAGCTATAATTTAGCAGACTCGAAGCTGGAAAAGATTTTTGCCTGGAAAAGTCTGGAAACCTCTCCGCAAATGTCTCAGGACGGACAGAAAATAGCATTTGTTTCCGACAGCGCACGTCCGAGACGCCCGCAAATTTATGTGCATAATATGCTTACTAATAAAACGGAACGTGTGACCTTCAGAGGCAGTTACAACAGTTCTCCAAAATGGTCCCCGGATGGATCTCAACTGGTTTATGAAAGACAGATAAAAGGAGTTTTTCAACTTTTTAAATATACACTACTCACCCGCCGGCATCTTCAACTCACATTTGGGCGTTATGATTCAGAAAAACCAGATTGGTCTCCAAACGGAAAGCAAATTGTTTTCTCTGCGAAAAAGAAGAATGTGTCCAAACTTTATTATATTTCTGCTTTTGGAGGCCGCTCCATTCGTGTCACCACAAATGCTAACGATATCGCCGAGACGAATCCGGTCTGGAGTAAATAATTTACCGACTCAGCCGGATTACAAAGCTTAGCATCGATTTGAAAATAACTTCCTTTTTATGTCAAAATTTCTACAAAGATCCAGCAAAAGTTTTGCAATGTCCCCTTTTATGAAAAAGGCAGGAACAATTAGCTTTTACCTTTTATTACCTATCTTACTTTTTGTTTTTTTCGGCTGTTCCACCTCTTCGTCCAAAAAGACAATTCTGCAAAAAAATACTGCTGAAATTGCCGACTTACAAAAAACAATAACAGAACAGCAGGAATTACTGCATAATCTGCAGGCATTGACCGCAGATCAAATTCAACGCAACAGTGAACTCGAACAGGCGATTCCGCCGCGGGATTTGTTGGAATCTCTGCAGAACGGCTTTGTTGAATTACGAAAAAAAATAACCGTATTGGAAAAACAGGATTCCTCGCTGCAGAAAAGTACAACTGAATCAGCAAAAAAGAAAAAAGATCCTGAGCCGCCTGAAGTTGAATTCCCCAGAGATCAAAAACAACTTCTGCAAGGACTTATTTCATTGCAGGCAGGAAATCCAGATCAGGCCGTGGAGCATCTGGAAAAAATTTTAAAGCAGAAGAAAGCCACCTTGCTCAAAGGTGAAATCTTGTTAGCCGTTGCTCACAGTTTTTTAGCTCAGGGACACGCCAGACAAGCCGCTTCACATTACGGTACGTTCCTTCGTGAATATCCAAAAAGCCGACACATAGCTCAAGCCCTCTACTTTTTAGGGGACGCGATGGGCAAGCTTGGGCAACAGAAAAAACAAAAAGTTTTATGGAAGGAGTTGACAACAAAATATCCAAAATCACCATTTGCAAAACGCGCAAAATAATACTCCTAAGCCTTCGCAAACTAAAATTAGACAGTTAACTTGAAAAAAAATTCTTTAGGTAAATCCGGAATTGAAGTCAGTTGCCTAGGACTAGGCACAATGACATTTGGTGAACAGAATACTGAAGAGGAAGCATTTGCGCAAATGGATTGCGCGCTGGCGGCAGGCGTAAATCTGTTTGACACTGCTGAAATGTATCCGGTGCCTCCGCAGGAAAAAACTTTCACCAGATCCGAACAAATGATCGGCAAGTGGATGAAACAGCGGAAATGCCGTGACCGCCTAGTTCTTGCAACTAAAATTGTTGGACCCACCGTGACTTCACGCGCCATGGGTGGTTACATTCGAGACGGGAAAAATCATCTCAGCAATGAAAATATTAACAATGCTCTTGAAGGAAGTTTAAGCCGTCTTGGTACAGATACGATTGATCTCTATCAAATTCACTGGCCTGACCGGAATGTTAATAATTTTGGTCAAAGGGGATTCACTGCTCTGCAAGATGAGTCTGTAGACAACGTGGAAATTTCTGAAACTCTGGAAACGCTGGAAAAACTGCGGAAGGCGGGCAAAATTAGAGCTTTCGGAATTTCAAATGAAACTCCGTGGGGCGTCATGCGTTATCTGAGTCTGGCGGAAAATAACGGTTGGGAAAGAGTAGTCAGTATCCAGAATCCTTATAATTTACTTAATCGCAGCTTTGAATCCGGATTGGCTGAAATTACATTCAGGGAATCTGTCGATCTGTTGTCTTATTCTCCGCTGGCTTTTGGAATGCTGAGCGGAAAATATCTCGACGGACTCAAACCAGCACGAGCCCGTTTAACGTTGTTTTCCCGGTTTCAACGTTACCAGACAAAAAATGCGCTAAAGGCGACTCGTGAGTATGTGCGTCTTGCCGAAGAAAATGCTTTGGATCCGGCACAAATGGCCCTGGCTTTTGTACGGACACGGCCTTTCATGGCAAGTTTATTACTGGGAGCAACCTCAGTCAAACAACTGGAATCAAATCTGGCCAGCGCTGAGTTAGAGCTTTCTACAGAAGTTCTGGACGCAATTGATGAAATTCATAACCGCATTCCAAATCCGTGTCCCTGAAAAAAGCTTTCCGGAACTGAATTAACGCCAGCGGTAACCGAGGATTATGCGCTTACCTTCTACACGTTGTTCCGGAAGATCGTCGAAAGCTATTTTTTCGCTTTTTTCATTGTACCATGACAATGACCAGCCGGATTCCCCTTCAATTCCTAAGCCCCATCCACTTCCGCTGCTCCAATTAATTCCGGAATAAGAACTCAGCGATTCAATCCATGTCAGATAATATTGTCCTCCATGTACTCCAATAAATAATGGCCCCATCCAAGCCCGTAATTCTGCACCAAGGATGCCCGCTTTGTAATATTCATATTTTGTATTGTCCGGCAATACGCCTTTCCCACTGAATTCTGTCCCTAAAAGTGAAAAAGAAAAAGAATCACCTAAGGTGAACTGATAGTCATATTGGACACCACCTATTTTGGAAGTTTGATATTCTGTCCCAGTGTCATTATTAACTGCTTTTAGTTGCCCAAAATCCAGGAATAACCCCAAGCCATCTCCGGGTCCGGCCTTCAGGACGGTTGTCCAAAATGTCAACACAACTGTAAAAAGGAATATGACGTTCAATTTCATTGATATTTTATACTATAAGGAAGTTCATACCTAAAAATGTTTGATCCCGTTCATGTATTTCGCTGCCTCAAGGATTCCGTTTATCGTGAGAGGTTCCATCTTAAAAACCTTTTGAACATATGGTGCGACCGTGCGGTTCCAATATTGTTTGGGAGTAGGGTTTATCCAGACAACAAAGGGGAAATGCTCGTGCAGGGTTTTTAAATTTGCCAGACTTGGTGTGGACGATTCTTCCCGAAATTCAATGGAACCAAATGGTGACAGCAATTCATGAGGCGCCATATAAGCGTCACCAACGATGAAAACACGATAGTCAGGACTGTTCTCCATTACTTTCCGGAGACTGACCGGTTTTCGACGGGCCTCGTCTTCATAAACCTGATCGTAAACAGCATTGTGGAAATAGTAAGTTTTTAAGTCCTGCGGAAAACGGCGTTTGATTTTTGCAAACAGTGTTTGAACTTTTTGGGCATGAACCCACATTGAATTTCCGCCGTTGTCCAGCAAAAGCAAAACCTTCGTCCGATCCTGTTGTTCTTGCAAAAAATGAGGAATCACAATGCCCGCATTGCGTCCGGTTTCCTCTACAGTACGTTTCACATTCAGTTTCCTGTCCGGCTGCATGTCCTCAATATTCCGGAGTGCCTGCAGTGCCGCGTCCATATTGTTATCAGTAATCGGTGCATCAAGATCAACCGGATAAAATGAAGGATCACCCAGAACCTTGCGCGCCGTTCCAGCATGAGCTGGTCCTCCAACCCTGATGCCGTTCAGGCCTTTTCCGGAATGTCCATAAGGCGAAAAACCATGGCTGCCGATCCAGTGACCGCCACCGCTGTGAGCTGTTTTTTGTTGCTCCGCCACGCGCTTCATACGTTCCATCAACTCTTCCAGAGAAATTTTTGCATAATCCACCATCTTATCACCAACCTGTGGAGGTCCCTGAGGTCCTTTTTGCTCTCGATCGTTCAAATCCGGATTGTCCTCATCAATGTGCTTCCGTGCGTCGAGCTCTTTCTGAATATTTGCCTGCAAATCCGACTGTAGTGTTTCATTCAAAAATTCATCAATCAGTTTTTCGTAATCAAACTCACCGGCTATTTTTCCGGTTTCCAGTTTTTGACTGAGCCAATGTTCAAATGCGGAAGAGTTGCGGATCGCATCATCAATGCTGTTGTAGTTGGTTGAATCGATTCCCAAAAAATGATCCCAGAACGCAAGTGTGTAAGGTGCGATTTCCCTTCGCGATTTACAAATCAAATGCTGTCCGATGTCAAACAGTGAACCGAGATTGGTGATCAACCCAATTTCCATGGTGCTGTACAGTTCCATCAGGACACGTACATCTGTATCAAAACCGTAACGCCGAAGAGTTTGTGGGAAACCTGAAAACATTTGTAGTTTGTGGATTATTGCTCTGTGTCTGCTTTTGAAAAATTATCTGGAATTCTGGATTTGCAAAATGACAACATAATTACCGAATTTCAGCATTGCTTCCGGTAGTGGGGCAAACTGAATTTCTTCCAAAGACATAATAGCAGTATCATCAAAATCATGCGAACCACTGCTTTTAATAATTTTTTGATTAACAACTGTACCCGACGGATCGATGCTGACTTCAAGCTGCACAAACATTCCGCTGCGGAAAATTTGAAGTGCATAGGTTACATCAAGCAGTAATTTGCTGATTTGACTGTTATATGAATTACGGTCTGCTATATAAGTTTTCGACGTAGGTGCTTCCGGAGTTTTCTTTTTATAAAGCTCAAGGCGCTTCGCTGGTTCCTTTCTGTCAACTTCTTCCGGCAAAGCAATTTCTTCTCTCAGTGGCGCAACTTGTTCTGAGGCCACTGCCTCTTTCCGCGGTGCAACGTCTTCGAATGATATTTTTTCAAGCATCCTCTGCACTATTATATCTACTTGCAACTTCAATTTCTCAAGATTACATTCCTGACAAGTCTGAGTGACTACTTTCCTCGTAACTTCAGGTTGTGACAATGAAGTAAGTTTTAAACTAAGTTGAGTCTCCCTTTTTATTTGGACAAGCTGGAACAAAAATAGTTCATCTGTATTGAATTGTTGACGTAAATTTTTCACAAAACTTAAAACACTCCTGACGCATTTACTGTTAGTGCAGTCTTCAAGATCAATGCTGGAAAGTCCCTTTTCCGAAATCAACTCCAATACTTTGTGCGAAACTAGCTGGTAGCTCTTATTCAACTGTTCCCTGAAACGGTTAAAGAGGATTTGCTTTTTCCCAGCAGAGACTTGCCCAACGATAGAGATGGGGCCGACAATGGCTCGGGCGGATTTTGCAGAACTGCTATTTGAAAAAAAGAATGAACTAATTAAGAGACTTAGCGTCAGATATAAGTATAATAATTTATGTGTTTTCATAATACTTCTTGCTGATTTACAGATTATTTGGATCCACTTTTGTTTTGTATAAATAATTATAAACTAAATTATAGAAATATAATTCATATGTACAAATTAAAGTATTGACAGTAGTAGATAGTAGGTTTA
>JACNKY010000300.1 GCA_014381795.1 Pseudomonadota bacterium
CAACGGCATCCGCTTTCCAGCATACAGTTTCAAGCAATTTTCTAATCGCACTGACCGGTGCAGTTGTGACCCAAGCAGGTTACTGAGCAAAACTGCTGTGACCCAGAAAACGAGCGATTGGTTTTAAGCCCCGTTTTTTTGCAGTCGATTCACGAATCATCACCAAAGCCGCGGCACCATCAGAAATGGAAGAAGAATTTGCCGCAGTAACTGTCCCGTCCTTATCAAAGGCAGGTCGTAATTTTGGTATTTTTTCCAAATTTGCTGTTAATGGTTGTTCATCCTGCTCAACTGTAACTTCACCCTGACGATTTTTGTATGTCACCGGAGTTACTTCTGCATCGAAACTTCCATCCTCGATTGCTTTTTTGGCACGTGTTAAAGAACGGATCGCAAATTCATCTTGAGACTCTCTGCTAAATCCATATTTTTTAGCGGTTCTTTCTGCGAAAACGCCCATCAGTTTACCTTTATCAAAGGCATCTTCGAGTCCATCCAGAAACATGTGATCCAGCATTTGACCATGACCAAGGCGTTGACCGGAACGGGCTTTGGGCAAAATATACGGTGCATTCGACATGCTTTCGAGTCCTCCTGCAACCATGACCTCGTTTGTACCGGTTACCAACAAATCATGTGCGAGCATAGTTGTTTTCATCCCTGAACCACACATCTTGTTTACGGTGGTGCAACCGGTCGCGTCAGGGATTCCAGCACCTAGAGAAGCTTGACGTGCAGGAGCCTGTCCCATACCTGCCGGTAGGACACACCCCATCAAAACTTCATCAATATCTTCAGCAGGTACTCCACTGCGTTCAAGAGCGGCACGAATGGCGGAACTTCCTAATTCAGGCCCGGAAACATCTTTCAAAACTCCTTGAAATCCGCCGATTGGAGTACGGGCCATTCCTACAATAACGATTGGATCACTTGTGCTCATTGCTTTCCTTTCTTTAAATATTTGCAAATTAAAGCTGTAAAAAAGATAATGTTTTGGCGAAACATTCCAGTGTCTCTTGATAATAGCAGATTTGATTATACACTAAAAAGTAAAAAACTGTGAAAAAGGCATTTTACTACCAATTAATTTAGCTTAGATAGAAAAAACTATTAAAACAGTTTTCTGTGATAACGGTAACACCTAGTTCGAGTTCTCCAACTGTTGATGTGGTAAAAATATTTGAAAGACTGCTCCAGCGGAATTTATGGGAGAGTAACGCAATAAGCCTTTATGCGCTTGAATAAGTCTGTGAGAGATTGACAAACCAAGGCCGTGACCTTCTTCCTTAGTGCTAAAAAGCGGTTTAAATAATTGATTTCGCTGTTCCTGTGGTACACCAGCACCTTCATCTTCTACAGAAATCAGCATATAATTCAGTTCAGGATCCAGATTAGTTCCGGCCAGTTCCCATTTTCCGCAATATCGTGTATGAACAGTAACAGTTGCATCGTTGGGTGATGCCTCAACCGCATTTCGGATCAGATTCAAAAATACTTGATGCAGTTTGTCACGGTCAGCTTGAATGTCCGGTAGTGAAGTATCAAAACTGCGGATAAAACGAATATTCGAAACTGTGTTTTGCTCAAAAAGAACTACTGTGTTCAACAGTCCATGTACGTCAAATGAAGTAATGTCCAGAGGCATTGGCTGTGAATGGAGTAGCAACTGCTTCAACAAACGTTCGACACGGTCCAATTCTGACAGCATCATCACAGTGGATGTGTTTTTGATCTTTGCCTTGTTTAGATCACGTTCCAACAACTGGAGCATACCCCTTACGCCACTGAGTGGATTTTGAATTTCATGCGCCAGTGATGCTGCCAGTGTTCCCAGCGAACGTGCCAGTTGCTCCTCCTGTTCTCTGGCTTGTGACTCCTGCAGATTGGTGCTTTCCAACAAAGTGATAACAGCGTGTTTAACCCGGCCGTACTTGTTAAGTACCGGAGCAATCACAATTTCGGCACCTCTATCCTGTAAAGGAGGTGTTTGCAGAACATATCCTCCCATCCTGAAAAATTTGCCAGTCTCGAGCACACCGTTAATTTTTTCCTGAATCAGAGGATCCTCATGAAACAACGCACTGCTTTGTTTGCCTAGTAGACGCACAGAATCTTTTTGCCAGAATTGCGAGGCAGAATCGTTACAATAAACGACCTCACCCTTCTGGTCAATTACCAGTACCGCCTGCTGTAGATGGTCAGTTAATGAGCTTATGAGCGCATTTGAAAGCATGATGGGTTGAGTTTCAAAAGTAGGAATGTGCTGAAAAAACAAGCGTCAAGCTTATGATTAAAGCAGAAGAAGGACAAGTTTTTATCAGCTACAGAAATTTTTGAAAAGTTGAAATGTACAGATGCTTAGCTTAAAATAGAAAATACTATTCCTTATTCTAAATTTGTAATGTCTGAAATACAAAATTTGTCCTCAGTTTATATTGCCAAGCAGTCAGAACTGTTCCTCTCTGAACATAAAGGTTCTGGAGAAGCGAACCTTTCGGACCCTGTTTTCCATGCGGATCATGACAGACTGGCGGTGATCGAGGCTTCTGCCGGAACCGGAAAGACATTTGCTTTAGTTGAGTTGGTGCTGGAATTGTTGCTGGAACAGGAAATTCCGCTCAAAAGCATTTTGCTCGTGACCTTCACTGAAAAAGCCACTGCCGAATTACGTCTGCGTCTGCGTACAAAGCTCCGGAATTTATTGGACGCATGTGAACAAAACGAAGATCGTCCAAAAACTGTTCCGGAAGTACCATTTTGGGAAATTAACACTGTCCGTAAAAAACAACTAAAAGCGGCTCTGTTGGATTTTGATTCTGCACCGGTTTACACCATTCATGGTTTCTGCAAAAGGATTTTACGAGAATTTGCTTTTGAAAACAGGCAATTATTTGAACAGCAGTTATGTGATACAGAGCTACTTTTTCCGGAAGTTTTCCGTCAATATATACGTCGGAAACTGCTCTCTCAAGATACTCCTATTTCCCAGCTTTTTGCTCTTTACGTCAAATACGCAGAAGGAAATTTAGACTCACTGGAAAAAGACATTGTATTTTTACTTTCCAAAGATGGAGAATTCAGACCCGATTTGCCAGCTTTTGACGTTTTTCAAGCAGAATTTTCCACCTGCTGGAATGTTTTAGTTTCACGTGACTTGAGCTTCCGGAAACAGAATCTGCCTCAGCATCCGCTCCGTAGTGCCTTCGAAATAACCGCGCTCAATGAAACTTCGAGTAGGAAAACTATCAGCAACCTAGACTTAATCTTGGAAAGTTTAGCTGCCGCTCATGCAGGCGCATCCATGACTGAGATATTGCCGGACTTTTTAGGAATTGATACTTGCTCGCTCACCACACCAAAATGTAGAAAAAATTTAAAGTCCGGAGAACAGTGGCTCAGCTTGAAAGATTTTCCACCAGCAGAACTAGCCTGGATTAACGCAGTTGCGGAGTGTGAAAAATTGCTTCAGAACTATAATTTGTCAGGAGGAAGAAAAAAAATTCTGAAAGCCTGGGTCACACAGCAGGTTCTTGAAGATGTACGTGGTGAACTAGCTCAGGCCAAATTAGAACAGGGTGCGTTTGACTTTGAAGACTTACTGCGGATTGTTGAAGAGCAGGTAATTCCACAAAGCGCGGAAAGTTCAAACCCGACACCACTCACAAAAGCGGTACGCAAAAAATATGTCTGTGCAATTGTCGATGAGTTTCAGGATACGGATCGTCGGCAATGGAATATTTTTCGGCATTTGTTTCTGGAAAGCTCGGAACATCGTTTAATCGTGATTGGTGATCCAAAACAGGCTATTTATTCTTTTCGCGGCGCTGATATTTTTACCTATCTGCAGGCACGAAAAACTTTTCAACAAAAAAACTCACGCTTTGCGTTTGCGTTGAAGAAGAATTTCCGTTCGTCTAAAGAATTGCTGAGTGGGCTGAATCAGATTTTGAGCGGAGGCACGTGGTTTCCGGAAAAACGCGGAATTATCTATCAGCAAGTCGGCTGCGGGAAGCCTGAGCTGAAACTGAAAGACGATACGCCGGACAGAAATGCCATTCATTTGCTGGAATTACTGCCTCAGTTTACTCTTTCAGGTAAAAAAATAGCTGAACAGAAAAATGCAAAAAACCCAAAAGTATCTTTAACTTTATTGACGGAATTAGCATCTCTAAGCGGTAATAAATATTATGGAAATGAGTCCTTTTTGCTCGCTGTACATGCAAAGTTAGGAAATGAGCTTAGCACCGAAAATCAAAGCGCACTGCTGAATTTATTCCTGGATGAGCAGGCGGAAAACGCGACAATCCGTTTTGCTGAGGAAATAGCGCTGGAAATAAAATCTCTCCTGAGGATCGGTTCAATTAAAAATCAACGTCCGCTCTGGCAGGATGATGCAGGAGAACGAGGCTTAAAGGAACAGGATATTTGCGTGCTCTTTCGTAAAAGTAACGAAGGTGAAACATTGGGGAAAGCCCTGAGGCGTCACGGAATAGATTTTTCTTTTTACAAACAGAAAGGTTTATTTGACGGACGTGAAGCTCAGGAAATACTAGATCTCCTGGAAGCAGTTGCGCATCCAGTTGATCACTCAAGAATTGCTAAACTATGGTTGACTAGATTTATTGGCGCTAATATTAATGAACTTGCACAAGGGGCTAGCTGGGATGGAGATTATTTACATCAACTTCAAGAATGGAATTCCCTCGCGGAGGCTCGACGTTTCCGCAGGCTTTTTGACCAAATTCTGCAGAGCACAAAACTGATAGAGCGTGAATTACTGCTTGGTGGAGATGAGAGAAGTGTAACCAATTATGTGCATTTGTTTGAGGTGTTGAATCGTAAAGTCATTGAACGGCATCTTGATTTGTTTGAACTGATTCAATTGTTGCGGCGTTTCATTGAGGGCAAAGAAGATCCGGGAGAAAATGAAAACTTGCTGCGTCTAGAAAGTGAACGTGATGCAGTACAGTTGATGACTATGCATGCAGCAAAAGGTTTAGAATTTCCTGTAGTGTTTCTGTTCGGAGGGCTTACAGGCAGCCAGAAAAACACGATTCAGTTTTATCATGATGCGGCAGAAAATCCCATCATTGACCTGCTCAATTCAAAGATCCCTGAGGAACACGAGTGGCAGGTAGAAGCAGAACAGCAGCGCTTACTCTACGTCGCCATGACACGTGCCTGCGGGCGTCTATATTTGCCTTGTGTGGGTTATTTGCAGGGCAACTCAGGAAAGCGTATTTGCAAAGTGGGCAGCGGATATTCTATGCTCAATGAACAGTTATCAATCATCAGTGAACAAATAGTTGCTGAAAAAGATAATTCTACCTTCAGTAGCTGTATAGTTGGTACTTCTCCGGTAAATCTTGACGTAAAAATTAATGCAACTCAGCAGGAAAAATTGAGGGAGTGGAAACTTCCTGAACTGCCTGAAATTCCCGAAAGTTTAAGTGAAACAGTAAATCCAAACAGCCTCTTCAGTCAACTCCGTTTTGAAAAAAGAGGTTTTGTACTAAGCTCATTCAGCAGAATGAGCAGGAAAAATAAAGAACAAAATGCAGATAAAATACTGTCAAGCAGCAAAGAAATTACAACTGTTGAAATCCGAACAGATGCAGAATTGGGTCTGCGTAGAGAAGATGATGAAGGGGGAACTGTGTTGTTTTCGGAAATCCCTGATCTGGACTCTGCTGCGGAATCTGAGTTTACATTAAGTAACGTCCGGAAAGATCTGCTTCCCGGAGGTCCTCAAACCGGAAATTTGCTACATGAATTGCTGGAACGTGTTGATTTTTCTGTAATCAGAGAAAGTAAATCTTCTGCAGACTGGTTGGCACTTACAGCGGTTAGCCGTATTATTAGCTCAATAAACGAACGTTACGGACGTTCTGCTGAAACGGAAAGCAGAATCGCAGAAATAATTTGGAATTCTTTACGTACTCCGCTTAGGCTCGGAAATAATCCGGATGCACCTGAACTAGAATTGGCCGATATAAAAAAAGATTTGCGCGAAGCTGACTTTTATTTCCTAATTCCGCATAAAGCAGCGAACGTGGAAGTATTTCAGGAAACTGGGAACGCGGGCATTACAGGCAGTCATTCAGTGATCCACGTTGAAGGTTGGACAATCGACAAAGGATTTTTGCGCGGTTCCATTGATTTTCTGTTTGAACACGAAGCAAAAATATATTTGCTAGACTGGAAAAGTAATATTCTGAACAACTATGGTCAGGAATCCGTGGAACAAGAAGTAATGCAAAACTATGAATTGCAACTGCAAATTTATACTCTGGCCATTTCTTACTGGTTTAAACTGGAAAGCGAGGAAAAATATGATGAAAAATTCGGTGGAGCAGTCTATCTCTTTTTCCGTGGAATTGGAGTAAAATCC
>JACNKY010000303.1 GCA_014381795.1 Pseudomonadota bacterium
TTTTACAGCTGCATCAGCGATGAAGAAGGTTTACAGTTTTAGGCAAAATCACAACTTTTCCCGACGGCATTTGAAGTTAAAAAAGCAGGGGTATTTTTCATGAAGTATCAATATCCTGAAAAACAAGGGCTTTACGATCCCCAATTTGAGCATGACAGTTGCGGTGTTGGATTTGTGGTGCAGATCAAAAACCGCAAATCTCACGAGATTGTCCAGCAAGGATTGCGTTTACTCTGTAATCTGGATCACCGTGGTGCATTGGGCGCAGATCCAGACTCAGGTGACGGTTCCGGAATCTTGATTCAAATTCCACATCATTTTTTTGTTGAAGAATGTCAGCAGGCAGGGTTTTATCTGCCAGAAGCAGGAGAGTATGGAATTGCCTCAATCTTTCTTCCACAGGATCCTGTCGCACGCAGACATTGCGGTGAGGTCATTGAAAGTCATATCGTTGAAAAAGGGATGGATCTGCTTGGTTGGCGTGATGTGCCGATTGATCTTGATTACGTGGGTAAGCAAGCTCGTTCCTCAATGCCTGCCATGCGACAACTGTTCATGGGGTACCGCAGGTTGGAAAATTATGACCAGGAAAAGTTCGAACGCAAATTGTACATTACGCGTAAAGCAATCCGGACTGCTCTGCAGGATGTTGAAGACATGATAATTACCAGCATGTCTTCACGGACAATTGTTTATAAAGGCATGTTGATTCCACATCAGATGGAACATTTTTTTCCGGATTTGTCGGATCCGCGTTTGAGCAGCGCAATGGCCTTAGTTCATACACGTTTTCCAACCAACACCTTTCCACGCTGGGATCTAGTTCAGCCTTTCCGTAATCTGGCGCACAATGGAGAAATCAATTCATTACGCGGTAATATCAACTGGATGCTCGGCCGGCGCCCAACCTTAGCTTCGCCTTTGTATGAGAATATCAGGGAAATACAGCCCATCATTATTCCAAGAGGCAGTGACTCTGCCTGCATGGACAATGTTTTTGAATTCCTGATTCAATCCGGTTACTCTCTGCCGCACGCAATGATGATGATGGTTCCAGAAGCATGGGAGAAAAATCCGGAGATGAATCCTGAAAAACAGGCTTTTTATGAATTTCATGATCACTTGATGGAACCATGGGACGGACCGGCTTCTCTTACTTTCACGGATGGTATACGCATCGGTGCAACTCTGGACCGTAACGGTTTACGACCCTCGCGTTATGTTGTTACAAAAGATGATCTTGTGATTATGGGTTCGGAAGTCGGCGCGGTGGATGTTGACCCGGAGAATATAAAATTCAAAGGACGTTTAAAACCTGGAAAAATGTTTCTCGTGGATACGGAAGAGGGACGGATAATTGATGACGCTGAACTGAAAAAAGAAATCTGCTCTGCTCAACCTTATGCAAAATGGTTGAAGGATAATGTGCTCGAATTATCGCATTTACCAAAACCTGCACACGTTCCGGAAACTGATTTCGACTCACTTTTACTAAGGCAGAAAATATTTGGCTATACGACTGAGGATCTTAATTTGCTGCTGACGCCGATGGTGGCAGATGGTGTGGAAGCTTCCGGATCAATGGGCAACGATACACCACTCGCTGTCTTATCCGATAAACCACGCTTACTCTACGATTATTTCAAACAGATTTTTGCGCAGGTCAGCAACCCTCCCATAGATGCGATCAGGGAAGAACTGGTGATGTCTCTGACTAGTCGTTTAGGTCCACAAAGGAATATTCTTGAACCAGGTCCTGAACATGCGCGGATGCTCAAGCTAGAGCATCCTGTACTAAGTAACGAAGAGCTTGCACAGCTTAAGGAACTCGACAATCCTGATTTTTACTCAGCGACATTAAGCATCCTTTTTGATGCTGAAACTGGTACAGACGGATTAGCCACAGCACTCAGTCAACTTTGCCGGCAGGCGGAAAACGCGGTGAAATCAGGCAGTGCTTTTCTTATTTTGAGTGACCGTGGAGTAGGCAAAGAGCAGGTTCCAATTCCTGCACTTCTGGCAGTAGCAGCAGTACACCATCACCTGATTCTGAAACGTAATCGTTACAAAATAGGAATAATTGTTGAAACCGGAGAAGCGCGTGAAATCGCACATTTTTGCTTGCTGGTAAGTTACGGAGCAGGAGCGATAAATCCTTATCTGGCTTTTGAAACTTTTGAACAGATGATAAAGCAAAAAGCTTTGCCAGCGGAACTGACACGTGAAAAAGCAAATGAAAATTATCTGAAAGCCATCCGCAAAGGCATGTATAAGGTCTTTGCGAAAATGGGAATCTCCACTATTCAAAGTTACCGTGGTGCGCAGATTTTTGAAGCAATAGGTTTGAATGAAGATCTGGTTCATGGACATTTTTCAGGAACACCTTCGAGAATAGACGGTGTAGGTATTGAGGAAATTGCACAGGAAAGTTTGTTGAGGCACGAAAATGCGCTTGCTGAAAGCGCTGATACAAACAGTATCCTGCCCGGAGGTGGTTTTTATCATTGGCGGCGGCGTGGAGAATATCATCAGATAAATCCTGTGATGTCAAATACCCTGCAGAATGCAGTTCGTACAAACAGCCAGGACGCATACAATGAATTTTCAAAGCTGGTCAACGATCAAGCTCATCGTTTCTCAACGCCCAGGAGTTTGTTTGAGTTTGCGGAAGGTTATCCAATTTTGCTAGCTGAAGTAGAACCGGCAGCTGAAATAGTAAAACGCTTTGTGACAGGAGCAATGTCATTTGGTTCAATCAGCATCGAATCGCATGAAACTCTGGCGATCGCGATGAACCGTATCGGCGGACGCAGCAACAGCGGGGAAGGTGGAGAAGATCCCCGGCGTTTCGAAAAAAGAGAAAACGGTGACTGGCCGGTGAGTAACGTAAAACAGGTTGCTTCCGGACGTTTTGGAGTCACTATCAATTATCTGGTCAACTGCAACGAACTCCAAATAAAGGTCGCACAAGGTGCGAAGCCGGGAGAGGGAGGTCAGTTGCCAGGAAATAAAGTCAGCGAGGAAATTGCGAAAGTCCGCAATTCAACGCCCGGAGTTACGCTTATTTCTCCACCACCGCACCATGATATTTATTCTATCGAAGATCTGGCGCAGCTCATCTTTGATCTGAAAAACGCAAATCCAAAAGCAAAAATAAATGTCAAACTGGTTGCGGAAGCAGGAGTTGGTACCATTTCGGCTGGAGTCGCAAAAGCTCATGCGGATATTATCACCATCGCCGGACATGACGGCGGGACAGGCGCTTCACCGCTGACATCAATCAAACATGCAGGGATTCCCTGGGAACTTGGACTTTCAGAAGCACATCAGACTTTGATGCTGAATCATCTGCGTGGACGGGTGAGACTCCAAACCGACGGTCAGCTTAAAACAGGACGTGACGTGGCAATTGCTGCTTTGCTCGGAGCAGAAGAGTATGGTTTCGCGACGATGCCGCTGATTGCAATCGGCTGCATTATGATGCGAAAATGTCACCTTAATACTTGTCCAGTAGGAATTGCTACCCAAAATCCGGAATTGCGTAAAAAGTTCAAAGGTCAGCCGGAACACGTTATTAATTATTTCTTTTTTGTAGCGGATGAACTACGCAAAATAATGGCTGAACTGGGTTTTCGCAAAATCGACGAGATGGTTGGACGAACCGATATGCTGAAGCAGCGTACAGACATAAAACACTGGAAAGCCGGAAAAGTTGATTTGTCTGCCCTACTGCATCAAGTCCCTCTTGGTGAAGATGACACACGATACTGCACCCAAAAGCAGGATCATGGACTGGACAAGCAACTGGATCATCAATTGATAAAGCAGGCAAAAGATGCTCTGGAAGAAGAAAAACCGGTTAAGTTTTCTTTGCCTATCTTCAATGTGAACCGTGCAGTTGGTACAATGTTGAGTAGCCAAATTGCCAGAAAATACGGTGCAAAAGGTTTAGCGGACAACACTATTCACTGCAAATTCAAAGGTTCCGCAGGACAAAGTTTCGGTGCTTTTTTAGCACCCGGAGTGACGCTCGAATTGGAAGGTGATGCCAATGACTACACCGGCAAAGGTTTGAGCGGAGGACGTCTGGTTGTTTATCCTCCCGCAAAATCTTCTTTCACTGCAGAGAATAATATTCTAGTTGGCAACACAGTGCTTTACGGTGCAACTTCAGGCGAAGTCTTTTTCTGCGGAATTGCCGGTGAGCGTTTTGCCGTCCGTAACAGTGGTGCAAACGCAGTGGTTGAAGGTGTTGGTGATCACTGCTGTGAATACATGACAGGCGGTAAAGTAATCGTCCTCGGTGAAACCGGAAAGAATTTTGCCGCAGGCATGAGCGGCGGTATCGCTTATGTTTATGATGAAAATGGAAATTTCACATTGAACTGCAATCGAGGCATGGTGGATTTGGAATGCATTGATGATGCAGAGGAAAAACTCTGGTTGCAGAAGTGGCTTGAACGGCATCAGCAATACACAGGCAGTAAACTGGCAGAAAAATTATTGAAAAACTGGGATGCCGTTTTGACAAAATTTGTAAAAATTATGCCGCTTGAATACAAAGCTGTGCTGGAAAAAATGAAAAAAGAATCAGCATCCTCCAACTAAAAAACAGCAGTTTATAATGGGAAAAGATACAGGATTTTTAGAATTTAAAAAAGAGAGCCCACCGCTGCGTCCGGTTGAAGAAAGGGTGCGTGATTTTGAAGAGTACGATACTTTCTTTCCTGCAGAGGATCTAGAACGTCAAGCTTCACGCTGTATGGATTGCGGAGTCCCGTTTTGTCACATGGGCTGCCCCTTGGGCAATATGATTCCGGACTGGAACGAGCTTGTTTACCGTGGACACTGGAAAGAGGCGCTTGCGGCTTTGCACAGTACCAATAATTTTCCGGAATTCACCGGTCGTATTTGTCCTGCGCCCTGCGAGGATGCATGTGTGCTGAATGAACATTATACTTTGGACGAGGAAGAAAAAAAGCAGAAAGTAAATGTTGTCACAATTGAAGAAATTGAAAAACACATCGCGGAACGCGGTTGGTCAGAAGGTTGGATAAAACCTCTACCTCCTGAAAAGATGACAGATAAGCGGATCGCCATTGTCGGTTCAGGACCAGCCGGACTAGCTGCAGCACAGCAGTTACGGCGTGTCGGACATGCCGTGACTGTTTTTGAAAAGGATGACAGAATCGGAGGCTTGCTGGTTTACGGAATTCCGAATTTTAAACTGGAAAAAAGTGTTGTCTCCAGACGTGTTGAACAACTCCATGCAGAAGGAGTTGAGTTCCGCACAGGAGTCAATGTAGGTGTTGATTATTCGGTCGAAGAACTTCGCGGCAGTTTTGACGCAATCTTGTTATCCACCGGTGCGCAGCATGCGCGAAAATTGCTGGTTGAAGGCAGTGATCTGGAAGGTGTACATTACGCAATGGATTACCTTCCGCAGCGTAACCGTGAGGTTGCAGGAGATTCAATTACGCCAGCAGAAAAAATTGAATCCGGTAGCAAAAAAACTATAATTCTTGGAGGTGGATTTACTGCGGCGGATTGTTTGGGTAACCTCAATCGGCAAGGTGCGGATCCTCAAATTCATCAGTTTGAACTGGTAGATATGGTACCGCGTCCGACTCCGGTGCATAAAGAGGCAAATCCGGATTGTAGAGCAAATATTTTAACAGAAAGCATTTCTGACGATGGTTATGGCCGGGTTAAAGCCCTGCAGGCAGTAAATGTAGAATGGAAAGTTGAAAAGAGCGAAAGCTCCACTGGCGGACGGATGACGATGCAGCGTGTAGCAGGTACAGAGTTTTCTGTGCCCGCTGATTTGATATTTCTGGCCATGGGATTTTTAGGTCCAAAAGTGGAAGGATTGCTGGAAGAACTTGGAGTTGAACTGAATGTTCGAGGAGCCGAAAAGACCAGTTCGCCTGAGCAACTGATAAAAATGCTGAAAAAAGCACAGCCGATGTTTGATGTTTATGCAGATGAAAATTTTATGACCAGTGAAGACGGTGTCTTTGTGGCCGGTGACGCAAACCGTGGTGCGTCAATCGTAGTCTGGGCCATCTGGGAAGGACGTGAAGCGGCACGATGTATCGATAAATATTTAATGGGTAGCACGAATCTCCCCACCACACCTCAAGCAGAAGTGCTGGTTTAACAAACGTATAATAAAATTAAAGTGAGCCAAAACAAACTTATTTATTTATCAGCTTTTATCGTATTTGTGGGTCTGACTGTTTATGCTCTCTGGAACGAAGTCAGCCGGGAGACGACTCAGTTAAAGTACAGCATCAGCGGAATATCCAAACCAGTCAGGCACCTGCTGCTGACTTTCACCATCGAGCTGGCGATGA
>JACNKY010000304.1 GCA_014381795.1 Pseudomonadota bacterium
TTTTGCAATAGCAGCCGGAGGTCCTTTGAGCTCAACGCTGCGGTCTTCCTGTTTATCCGGAAGTCCATTAATTTGAACAGCCAGTCTTCTGGGTGTAGAAAAGGTACGCAGTTCATCAAAACTCAACTGATGGTTTTCGCAGGTTTTCTGCACCAGTGATTTCAATTGTTCAACTGCAGGCAGAATCATCTGCGCAGGCATTTCTTCAAGTCCAATTTCCAGTAAATAAGTATTCACAAAGCAGTAATCAAATTAATTGTCAGGAGTAAGTTCTTCCACCCATTTCCGGGCAGCATCACGGTCATTCATCAAAGGAAAACCGAGTTTGCAGCGTTCTTCAAGGAAGAGTTTTGCGATATTTTGAGCAAGGTTACGCACCCTTCCGATGTAGGCCGCACGTGCAGAAACACTGATTGCACCAGCTGCATCAAGCTGATTAAAAGTGTGTGAGCATTTTAGCACATAATCATAGGCCGGAAAAACCAGCTTTGCCGCAAGCGCACGTCCCGCTTCCTGTTCATAATCATTAAACCAACGGAACATCAGCTCTGTGTCTGCAACTTCAAAAGTGTATTTTGAATGTTCAAATTCCGGCTGCCGAAAAATTGAAGCGTAACTGACTCCTTTTGTGTATTCAAGATCAAAAACGTCTTCAACATCCTGTAAATAGGAAGCAATTCTTTCGATACCGTAAGTCAACTCCGCGGAAACTGGCTGACAGGCAATTCCTCCGACTTGTTGAAAATATGTGAATTGTGTGACTTCCATACCGTCCAGCCATATTTCCCAGCCGAGACCCCAAGCACCAAGAGTCGGCGCTTCCCAGTTATCCTCGACAAAGCGTATATCGTGTTCCAGCGGATCGACACCTAAAGCCTCCAGCGATGCGAGGTAAAGTTCTTCAACATTATCCGGAGAAGGTTTTAGAATTACCTGATATTGATGATGTTGATAAAGGCGGTTTGGATTTTCACCGTAACGACCATCAGCCGGTCTTCTTGAAGGTTCAACGTAAGCCACATTCCATTCTTCTGGACCAATCACACGTAGAGTTGTCATCGGATTCATTGTTCCAGCGCCTGTTTCAACATCGTACGGATTCATCAGCATACAACCCTGTTTATGCCAGTATTGGTTGAGTTGCATGATGATATCCTGGATTGTATGTGAACTTTTCATGCTGCTATTTCCGGAAGAGTTTGAAACAAGTGACGGTCACGATATAAAAGTTGTTTAAGAGAAACATGCAGCCAGCGCAGCGCGAGATTATTTTTGTTTTTCATCAGCAAGGCAGAATCTGTTTTTGCGTGTTCAATTATTTTATTTTGCTCATTCAAAACAATTTCCGCATTTTCTCCCTGCCCAATTGCCTGTTGACAAAGTTTTTCTAGGTGTGCTCGCGCGGCGACGGAAACAATAATGGCTTTAGGTTTTAAATAAGTGAAGATCATTTTTGTGTTAAGTTGAGTTAAATCTTCGGGCTGCTGAAATTTGAAAGGGTTGATCCAGAGTTTTCGCTGAACTTCGCTTAACTTAAGATTCAGCTCTGCAGCATGGTTTTCTTCTTCACAGAGCAAAAGCGCTCTGGATATTTTTATACCAGCAGCATTTTGTGTAGCCGCTTCCCATGTTGTGCTTTCGGACAATGCATTGGTCAACAATTTAGAAAATGAGGTTATTTTTTGCAGGACATTCCGTTCTTGTTCGTAGAGCATTTGACTTCTTTCAGCCTGTTGAATTGTATTTTCGAGCGACTTCGCCTCAGTCAATAAATATTTACGAGTTTTTTCAAATTCCACTTTCTGTAAGGGCTGCAGTGCGTAATTAGCATCCATTTGGAGGTCATTCAGCACAACAAAATTATGGAGTGGTGCAAGAATGTGATTCAAATCAGCACGCCAGTCTATGAGACACATCTTACTCTTTATCTCAGGGGACTCGTCCAGTTTCAACCAGTAAACGGCATCTTTCAGGGGCAACTGCGTGGAATTAGTATTAGTCTGCAGTTTAACATTCATCCAGCCGATCTCGCTGAATAGTTCTTCGAGTAAAGCATTTACTATCAGATATTTCCCTGAACCGTGAACTGCTGCTTTTATTTTTTTATTTTGTTGATGCTCTTTCTGCCACCTTTTGTGCTCACCATTCATGTGCTCAATGAAACGTTTGAAGGGTGGATTTTTTAAAGTGCATTCGTCAAGGCGGATTAAATGTTCAACCTTTATATTTTCGAAATTCAGCCTTTGTATTGAATTGAAAGGAATTCCTGGAAAAAGATAACAGCCTTTTGCTTCACGTAAAATCCCTACTGCACGTTCCGGAAGAGCTGGTTTGCCTTGCTTAGCTAAAAATTTCTGCAGCCATATTTCCGGAGCAAGGTCCCCATTTTCAGTTTCAAATTTCTGAATGCTGTTCAGTGGAATCAGCGTATTCAACGGAACGTCACTTGCGGATTGACGTACCAGGATTCCGAAATGATTTGTGTAGTCAATTGTCTGAAAGTCATTGTCCAAACGTATCCTCGGAAAACTGCGGATGTGATGAGTCAGCAGCATCTCAGGAGCAGAAAGCCGAAATTGCATCTTGTTGACCAGTTCAAGAACTGGCTGCAGTTTTAATAACGCCGATAAATCATGACTCAGATCGTCAAGCACCAACACATAATTGACATTTTTTGCAGAATTATTTTTTAGTTCCTCCAGTAATTTGAAACAGACTTCCGGAGTTTCAAACGCACCAGGAAAAAATAAAACCCAATCCGCGTTGAGTTTTTTCAACTCTGCAGACGCAGACTCAAATTCTTTTGAGCTTATTTCCGCTGCAGTAGCTGAAACTGAATCAACGAACAACTTCCCGTTCAATTGATGAGAAAGCTGTTTCTGTAACTGTTTAACTAAAGAATCCCAGTTTGATCTGGCAAAACCAATACCGACAAGTTGCATCTAACAGATTAATTCAGACGGTTTTAGAGGCGAAAAATGAAAAGCCAATAGTACCATGTTTTCATGAGGATGTAAATTTTCTTGACTTATCAAAGCCCAAAAATAGAGAATGAATTGTAAAGAAAAATAATGTTTAAATTAAGAAAGTAGTTTGTGAGTGATCAAATCAAAGGGCTGTGCTTCGCATTGCTCGCTATGTTCGGAGGAGGGCTGTACGCAATACCATACCGTTTAAGTTTAGATACAGTTGCACCTCTGCCTGTTATCTGGGGTATTTTCCTCTGGGCATTTTTGTTTTCCCTGCCTGGCGCCTGGTTTGCGCGTCATCAAAATAAATTCTCCTGGAAAATTGCAGGTATCACCCTTGCCACTTCTCTGGCAGGTTTGCTGGGTAATTATGCCATTTGTCAGGCTTTGAGCCAGGCTTCTCCGACCCTGTTGATTTTAGTCACCAGAATTGAAATTATAATTGCGATGTTGCTCAGTTGGATGTTTTTGAAAGAGTTAGTCAGCATCAGAATCTGGATGGCAGTGGTGGTAATTGTTGCAGGTATCATCGTAATGAAAATGGACTCGCTGAGTTTTGAATTAAAAGATTGGTCTTCATTCCTCTGGGCTGTTACAGCAGCCTTCAGTTTCGCGTCGATGCAGGTTATGGCCAAAAGTATTATTAATGAAATAAATCCGCAAGTTTTGAATGTTTCACGTTTAGCAGTTGCGCTTGTCATACTCTGGAGTTTGGCGGAGGTAAGAGGCGGGGTTGCGGATTTACAAAGCATTGAGTGGAAATGGTTAGCACTGGCAGCTTTTTGTGGACCTTTTATGGGACGTGTTTCTTATACTTATGCTTTGCGTTACCTGACTGTTTCAAAAGCGGTTATCATTGGTTCTTTTTCACCTGCGACAACACTTATGTTTGAGTTCCTCGTTTTTGGGACACTCATCAGCACTTATGAAGCATTAGGTGGAACAATAATGCTGGCTGGAATTCTCTGGGTTTTCCTTCCCGGATTACGCCGGAATGCCAGCAATTCAACAGTGAATGTTGTGAAATAAAACTTAAGGTGGTGTGGGTTTTAGATTTTTTACGACTCAGTATATTTAATCAACTAAGTTTTCTAAAATTCAATGGAAATAATAATCATGGGCGGCGGAGTCGTAGGTGTTACGACCGCATATCAACTGCTTAAAGATGGTCATCAAGTAACTGTGCTTGACCGGCAGCTCCCTGCAATCGGGGGCGCGAGTTATGGTAATGCCGGACTGATTGCCTCCGGACATGCTATTGCGTGGGGTTCACCAAAAGCACTTAAAATATGGTTCAATTCCTTATTTCACCAGGATCCGGTTTTCCGGATGAAATTTCAGACTGACCCTCAATTTCTACGTTGGGGGTTGAAATTCCTTGCCCAGTGTACTCATTCAAGAGCCAAAATAAATTCTCTGGCAAAACACCGGATTTCAGTATATTCCCAGAAAATATTGACAGAAACTGCTGCAGATACAGGGGTTCAATATGAACAAAAAACTACAGGACTACTTTATCTTTACAGGAATCCGGAAATGTTGGCTGGAGGTTCAGAACACGTGAGTTTACTGCAGGAGGTCGGACAAGAACTGGAAATAGTCGGAAAAGAACGCGCACTGGAAATAATTCCGGAACTGGCGGATTCTCAGGATGAGATTGCCGGTGGTGTCTTTTCGCCAAACGATGAGTCCGGAGACTCCAGAATATTTACGGAACAGTTGATGGAGGTCTGCAGATTAATGGGAGGGACTTTTGAATCCGGAGTTTCGATTGAGAAGCTTGATGCTTCAGGAACTGAAATAAAACGTGTTGTCACCAACCGTGGTGTTTTCAGCGCTGACCGTTATGTGCTCAGTTTGGGCGCATGGAGTCCATTGCTTGCGCAAAAATCATTGGGAGTCAGACTTTCTGTTTATCCGGTGAAAGGTTACTCCATCACCATTCCGGTAGAAAAAGGACATACTCCTCCTCGGATAGGAGGATTACATGAAGAAGATTTGCTGGGATTTTCACCGATGGGAGATCATTTCAGGGTTAGCTCTGTCTCAGAATTTTGTGGTTACGATCTTGGACATACTCCAGAAGATTTTGAACACATCCTAAAAACAGCAAAAAAACTATTTCCAAATGCAGGAAATTACGACAAAGTTGAATTCTGGTCGGGCCTACGTCCAATGACTCCGGAAGGAACGCCCATTCTCGGAACAGGTCGTCACTCAAATTTATTTTACAACACTGGACACGGACACTTAGGCTGGACAATGTCTTGCGGAACAGCTCGGATTACAGCGGATTTAATTGCCGGTAAAACTCCTGAAATTTCAATTGAAAAGATGGGAGTTCGTTGAAGTTAGACAACAACGAAACAAGCTGTGTGGTTTTTGGCTTAAAGCAGTTGACTTAGGCCCAATTTCCATACGCGATCATTGCCCTGCAAATCCGGAAGGAAGGCGGAGGATTTCCAAACCGGAAAATCCTGCTTAAGTGAGCTCAAGTCTGCCTGTTGATCAAAACCAATTTCGAGTAACATCTCTCCATTCTGAGCTAATAGACTGGGAGCAGTTTCAAGCAGGTAGCGGTAAAAAGACAGTCCGTCCAGACCGCCGTCAAGAGCAGTGTGAGGTTCATACTGGGCTACATCAACCTGCAGACTTGAGATGCATTCGCTGGGTATGTAAGGCGGATTGCTGATGATGCAATCCAGTTTTGCTGCAGGATTAATTTTTGAAAATAAGTTGCTCTCAACTAGCTCGATATGATTATTTCGTGGAGAGAGCAGAGATTCATGACGCTGCAAATTTCTGGCAGCTACCTCCAAAACATCCGCTGTACAATCAACTGCAATAATGTGAAGGTTCTTAAGTTCTGCACAAATTGCCAGTGGGATTGCACCTGTGCCTGTGCCGAGTTCTGCAATCAGGCACTTTGAATCAGGATGATTATTTTGACGTTTCCGGATTTGCTCAACAGCAATTTCAACTAGTGTTTCTGTATCAGGACGGGGAATTAAGGTGTTATTGTTCACCTCAAGTGTCAGTGACCAGAACTCCTTTTCGCCTGTTAAGTAAGCAATAGGACAACCAGCAGCACGTTGCTTAACTAATTCGCGATAAGCTCCTCGTTCCTTCTCATTCAGGGGCTGGTCTGCCCGAAGATAAAGATCTAAACGTGGACAATCCAGCACAAATGCCAGCAGAAGTTCAGCATCCAGCCGCGGAGAGTCAGGACGTAATTTTTCAAAATGCCCCTGTGTCCAACTCAAAATGTCTGCTAGCGTCCATTGAGCTGTAGTCACGGATCGTGGCTCAGTGATTGCTGTGACTGCAATGTGTGCTGCTAAGATGCCAGAGACTCCTGGTATAAATC
>JACNKY010000305.1 GCA_014381795.1 Pseudomonadota bacterium
ATGTGCAATCATTGATCGTGCAGGGAGTGCAGGGAGTGCAGGGAGTGCAGGGAGCAAGCGCGGCCGGTGTTTTTGCCGCGTTTAACAAGAATCTCAGTTCAAGGAGTTTACAAAAGAAATTTATTAAAGAATACGGCCTGATGGAACTACTTGCTCCTGAACGTACCCCGGAAACAAGGGATGAGGATATCTATAAGGGCTTCGCGGAAATGATCAAGATTGAAACGAAAGGGAGTACATCAGTTTCTATTGAACTGCATGATCCCGAAGTCGCGGCTCAGTGGGTTAATGATTATATTAAATTTATGGATAGTGAAACCATCAGACTACTGGTCGAAAATATGCGTAATTCAATCACGAACCGAATCAGGGATATTGAATATACGATCGGTTCAAAACGGCAAATGGCAAAACAGCGACGTGAAGACAAGATTAACTTATTTCATGAGGCTTCGAGCATAGCAGTTAAGTTGGGGTTCAAAGACAGGGTTGATGCATCAAATGTTGTACAGAACAATCAGCTGAACAGTTCAACCGCCACTACTCCACTCTACTACAGGGGTTACAGGGCGCTTAACGCGGAAATATTAATGCTGAAAAGTCGTAAATCGGACGATCCTTTCATCATGGGCTTACGTGATTTACAGGAGAGTCTTGCCCTTCTGCGTTCAATTAAAATACCCGATGAAGGACTGCATGCGGTGACTATCGATCTGGCCGCATATCCGCCAACAAACCGTATCAAACCCAACCGCAGACTGATCGTCTCACTTGGTACAGTGGTCGGTTTATTTTTGGGAATCTTCCTTGTCTTTTTTGTTTCATTTATCCAGAATCAGAAAGAAACTCATTCCGCATAAATCATGGTTTTAGAGGGAGTTGAATCTCCCTCATGATACAACTCAACCTGAAACTGTAAGACCCTCAATCAGCAGAGCAGGAATAAAGGAATGTGCCAGTTCAGGCTGATAAGTATTTCCGCTGCCTCGAATATTCAACATGACGTCAAAAAAGTTTCCGGCAAGAGTAATGCTGTCTACAGGCTGAATCCGAAGTCCGTTCTCAATTAGAAATCCCTGAACTCCAATCGAAATATCTCCACTGACCGGGTTGCAGCCTGCTTGTCCTTCAAGTTGGGTGACGAGCAGACATTTACTGTTTTGCGCACACAACTGCTCCAGACTAAACTCGCCGGTTGGCCAGACAAGATTGTGTGAACGTGTGCCGATACCTCCGGAATATCCACGCACGGCATGTCCGGTAGAGCTTTTGTTTTCTTTGTTTGCAGACTCAACATGATATAGAAAATTACGGAAAACACCTTCTTCAATCAAAGGTAGAGGTTTTGTCAAAAAACCTTCCGCATCCAGGAAACATGAACGGTTTGCGCCTTGTCGATGCGGATCATCGAGCAGGGTTAATTCCGGAATGGCAATTGTTTCTCCGAGTCTTCCCTGCAAACGTGACATTCCGCGTTGTGCGGATTCTGCGGAAAATGCTCCAAAGAACATTCCTAAAAATCTTGGTGCCATATATTCATCCAGTACCACCGGTAATTTACCACCTGAGATCGGAGACGCCTTCAGCAACTCCACCGCTTTTTCTACGGCTTCCTCCGCAATTATTTTTCCGGCCTGCGGATCCCACTGACGTCGATGATAAACCTGCATTCCGGATTTTCTTGAATCTCCGTCCTGTAAAAGCGGTCCGCACCATGCTGCGACTTCATTCGATTGTTGACTGTAGGAAACACCTCTGCTGGAAAGTAAAAGTGATTCATTACGTCCGCGAGATACACCAAGGTAGGGAATTGAAACCACACGCTCATCCGCGGCTTTGACTGCATCTTCCATAGACAGTCCGAGTTGTGTCAGCTCATCTGCATTGAGTTGATCAAGTGCCGGATTATAAATTTCAAGCGTTGAAGAGTCCGGAATTTGCGCGGGTGCCTCCAGCATTTCAACTTGAGTTGGATCCTGCAGTTTTGCGTTTTCACACGCATTTTGAAAAGCATGCGCGATTGATTGCTGACTCAGCCTCTCCGTTGACGCAAGCCCTGTCCTGCCTTCGTCAAGTACCCTGACCCCCAAACCAAGACTAGTGGATTGTTCCACTTTTTCCACTTTACCGTCCTGAATTTCAATACTCAACGAATCATCACGTTCAACCACCACGTCAACGTCTTTATGTCCTTTTTCTGCTGCCAGCATTAAAACATGTTCTGCAGCCTGTTTCATATCCAACATTTGTCTTATTTCCTTTTATCAATGTATTAAAAAATATCCCTGAACCGTGCCTGATTCACGTTATTAACAAGAACTATTTGGCTGGAATAATTATACACGCTTCCGCGACGATAAAAAACTGCTTTATGCAAGATTCTGAACTTTGAAAATCTGTAAATAATGAAACACAAGCCGCTTGCCACTTGGCTCCAGTTTTTATAGACTCGACAGATGCTAAAGATGACAAACTTGGATGATATTTTCTATTCTTACAAGCTCATCATTTAGTCCATGCTGACAAATAATTTATGGATGCATATGAAACTGGACGAAATAGATCTGAAAATATTGGTCGCGCTGCAGGAAGACGGTAGGATTACTAAAACCAAATTAGCGGAAAAAGTACACCTTTCTGTCAGTCCCTGTCACGAACGTTTAAAGAGACTCGAACAAGCAGGATATATTGAAGGTTATTTTGCAAAAATTGATATTGACAGAATTGTCGCCAACTCACTGGTTTTAGTACAGATCCATTTAAAACAGCACCGTTCCGAGGATTTTAGTAAATTTGAAGAGGCAATTCTGGCAACTCCGGAGGTGGTAGAGTGTCATGCTTTAGGAGGAGGTGTGGATTATATCCTCAAAATGATAGTTAACAATATTCATCATTATCAGCAGAAAATAGAATTCCTCCTCAATTCTGAACTGAATATCGACCGTTACTACACACACATTGTGACCAAACCTGTCAAACAAAGCGGCTATCCAATTGAAAAACTACTTAAGCCGGAAAGTGATACTTGAGTTTGTCAAGGAAAGCCAAATAAAATTCTGTCGACCGCAATTATTTTTCTAATTTTTTCCGAATAAACTGTAAATTCAATAACACTTTTTGTCTGTTAAACGATAGACTGAATTCAAAATTTCTTCTAAATTCAACCTGTCGTCAAAAGAACCATGTCAACAAAGCAAACAATAGCGCAGCTTCAAAGCACCGACCGTGACAACGTCTTTCATCCGTCCACACACGCGAGTGACCATGCCCATGGTAAACTTCCGGTCAACATTATTCAAAGCGGCAACGGAATTTACATTAAAAATCAGCAAGGCACAGAACTGCTAGACGCATTCGCAGGACTCTACTGTGTGAATGTCGGTTACGGAAGAACGGAAATTGCGGATGCGATCTACGAACAGGCTAAAAAACTGGCTTATTATCACACTTATGTCGGGCATTCCAACGAAGCAATTATCAAATTATCACAGCGTATTATTGACTGGGCTCCGGACGGTATGCGTAAAGTTTATTATGGACTTTCCGGTTCTGATGCAAACGAAACGCAAATAAAGCTGGTGCGTTATTATCAAAATATTTTGGGTAACAAGTCCAAAAAGAAAATTATTTCACGTGACAGAGGATATCACGGTTCTAGCATTGCCGCCGGAAGTTTGACCGGTCTTAACCTGTTTCATCAAGCCTTTGATTTGCCGATTGACGGAATCCTCCACACGCTTGCTCCGCATTTTTACTGGAATGCTGAGGACGGCATGAGCGAAACCGAATTCTCACAGCATTGCGCTGACGAGTTGGAAAAAATGATTTTGGCGGAAGGTCCGGAAACAGTAGGAGCTTTCATCGGTGAGCCGGTAATGGGAACAGGCGGATTGATTCCTCCACCTGAAGGATATTGGGATGCAGTTCAAAAAGTGCTACGTAAATACGAAGTGCTGTTAATTGCCGATGAAGTCGTTTGCGGCTTTGGTCGTGTCGGAGCTCCATTTGGTTCACATCTCTATGATATCCGTCCGGATTTAATCACGATTGCTAAAGGCCTGACCAGCGCCTATTTACCGCTTTCCGGAGTGATTGTGGGTGAGCGTGTCTGGGAAGTAATCGAACGTGGTTCCGAAGAGCTCGGTCCCATGGGACACGGCTGGACCTATTCCGGGCATCCCATAGCCGCCGCCGCCGCGCTGGCAAATCTTGATATTCTGGAACGGGAAAAATTAACCGAAAATGCACGTGACACCGGCTCCTATCTGCAAGAGCAGTTTAAAAAATCGTTTGAAAACCATCCGCTGGTTGGCGAAGTACGAGGTGTTGGCTTACTGTTGGCGCTGGAATTTGTGGCGGATAAATCAAAAAAACTGCGCTTTGATGCCACCTGGAAAGTTGGAGCTAAGGTTTCAGCGGCTTGTCTCGAACAAAATCTTATCGCGCGTGCTATGCCGAATGGTGATATCCTTGGTTTCGCACCGCCTTTGAGCATCACCAGAACAGAAGTGGACGACATCGTAAAGCGTACCACAAAAGCACTGAATTCAGCGGCAGATCTATTGTCTAAAGAATACTCATGGAAAGGTTGAAATACTGAATCCGGATTTGCTGTCATGATGATAAGCTGAGCCTGTGAAAACCGGAACAGCTTTCAATCAACAATATAGAAAATAAATAATGAAAAAATATACTATTGCGGTGGTCGGCGCCCTGGGAAATGTCGGTACGGTAATGCGCGACATTCTGGAAAAGAGTGAGCTGCCAATCGGAAATCTAGTGCTGATGGATATCGCGCAAAACGCTGGTAAAAAAGTCCGTTGGCGTGATGCGGATTATGCTGTAATTGAAGCAAAACCGGCTGCGTTTGCAGGAGTCGATATCGCCATTATGAGCGCAGGCGAGAAAGCCTCGCTGGAACTGTCTCCGGAGGCGGTGAATCTTGGCTGCGTAGTTATCGACAATTCCACCGCGTTCAGGATGGTTCCGGAGCATCCGCTGGTCATTCCGGAAGTAAATGCGGACTCGCTGGAAAATCACCAGGGAATAATCGCCAATCCAAACTGCTCGACGATTCAAATGCTGGTTGCGCTAAAACCTATTCATGATAAATACAGAATCAAACGTGTGATAGTCAGTACTTATCAGGCTGTAAGCGGTTCCGGGCAGGCTGCGGTGGATGAATTGCAGAAGCAGACACATGCTTTTGCAAACGGAGAGGAAATGCTTGCAGAAGTTTACCCACATCAGATTGCTTTCAATATTCTGCCGCACATTGACCTTTTTCTGGAAAATGGCTACAGCAAAGAAGAAATGAAAATGATCCTTGAAACCGCAAAAATACTTGATCCTCAGATTAAAATAACTGCAACCACAGTCAGAGTACCAGTGACGACCAGTCATAGTGAAAGCCTGAATGTCGAAACTGAAAAGAGCTTTGAGATAGAGGAAATAAAAACACTGCTCGCCGCATCTCCCGGAATTGAACTTGAGGATGATCCGAAAAATAATGTTTATCCGCTTGCTCTGAATGCTGCCGGAAAAGACGCAGTTTTTGTGGGACGTATCCGCCGGGATTTTTCAACGGATAATGCGCTCAACATGTGGTGTGTTTCCGACAATCTTCGCAAAGGCGCGGCCCTGAACACCGTTCAAATTGCACAGGAACTGGTAAAACGTGACTTGGTCAGAGTTCCTTAAATTTCCACAAAAATCAAAAATAATATGCAGAATAATAACGGCTCCGCTGATTCAGTCATCGTGATGAAATTCGGCGGTACCAGCGTGCGTAGTGAAGAATCACGTGCCCACGCAATTAAACATATTCGTACTCATACCGAATCCGGAAAAAAGCTGGTTGTGATAGTTTCCGCAATGGGACGCAAAGGTGAGCCTTATGCAACAGACACACTGATTGCACTGCTCAAAGATTTAGGAGAACCGGTCAATCCCGCTGAACTGGATGCGGTAATGAGTATCGGCGAAACACTAAGTTCCGCATTTTTTTCGCATTTGCTCAGTCAAAACGGACTTCCTGCAGAAGCATTCACTGGCAGACAGGCAGGCATCTTAACCAATGATAATCCTGGCAACGCTGAAATTCTGCAAATCGATCCCGCCAGAATTCTGAAGGTGCTGAATCAGGGTAAAATTGCGGTCGTTGCCGGTTTTCAGGGAGCAACGGTAGCAGGAGATGTGCGTACTCTTGGACGCGGAGGCAGTGATACTAGTGCAGTAGCGCTGGGTGCCGCGTTGAATGCAGAGAGAGTGGAAATTTATTCTGATGTTGACGGTATCGCAAATTGTGATCCCCGTCAAATTTCGGCTGCAGCTT
>JACNKY010000172.1 GCA_014381795.1 Pseudomonadota bacterium
GTACTGACGGTGGTTTCGATGGTGACGCTTGCGGTGCGTGGGCGTATCTATGTTCGTGCAGGTGGGCGGGATTTGGTTTTCACCCATGAAGACGGGCTCATTCATTTGCAGGGATCTGCAGAAAATTACAGGACGATCGCTTTTGAAAAATTCCACTATATTTTCCGACCACCGCAAATAGTGCCTGAAAAAAAAGATGGGCATATTTGGGGCGTCCCAACCAGTTCTCTATGGGGTAATTCAAGTCAATCCTCACAAATGGAACTTTTTTTAAGATTGACTACACCGTGGGCTTGCGTGGCTTTTACCGTGGCAATGGTTCCCTTAGGTCTGGTTAATCCACGGCGTGGACGTTCCGGTGCGTTTTTGCGTGGACTGATTCTGGTGGTCTTCTATTATATCCTCTGGATGGGAGCAAAAGAAATGACTCAGAATCTTAATTATCAACCTCACGTATTGTGGCTGCCTCCACTGTTGATCTGGTTCTTTGGCTTATACAGCTTATACAAAAATAACCTGAACCGTAGCAATATTTTCGACTTACTGAGCTCTGCTGCTAAAACAAAGCCAAGTGCAAAGCAACAGGTTTCTCTCAGTTAAAATATCAGTTCAATAATTAAATGAAAAAATATTTACTTATACTAAGTTTCTTTTTTTTAGGAGGAGTTTCAGCTCAGACTTTTGCGGGCGAAGCCAATCTTCTGCAACTGATTCAGATTCAATATCAGAGTATTTTGAGTTTTTCAGGGCATTTTACGCAAACCAGTTTTCGTGCTAATTCTGAAATCGCACCAAGGACAGCAGAGGGAATTGTTTCTTATAAACGTCCGGGAAAAATGCGTTGGCTGTACGCTCCTCCGGAAGAGCAGTTGCTGGTCACGAACGGTGAAACTTTGTGGCTCTATGATACTTTGCTCGAAAATGTGACTATTCAAAAACTGGAAAAACTAACTGACGGAACTGCACTTTCTTTTCTGCTCGGTTTAGGCGATTTGAATGAGGATTTTAAACGACGTAAAATCAGTAAATCCTTGTTGAAAAATCAGCAGGGTTTAATTGTTGAACTTGAACCTAATAAAGAGAAGGCAAATTTAGCTTTTATCCAATTAGAGGTTGATCCTGAAACCTACAATTTACGTACAATAGCACTGATGGATCAACAGGGTAATTACCGTACAATCGCATTGGAATCAATGAGCTACAACCTTGGGCTGGAAGATAAATTTTTTGAGTTTGAAGTTAGTGCTGGGATGGAAGTGATTGAGGCAGAAAATTTATAGCATCCAACTGACTCAGGTTTTTTCTCTCGTCAATCATGCTTAAGTGTAGATAGAAACGAGCGATTTAAAACGTGGATTTTTTTGAGGTATAAAGCAAAATATAACTTTCTGAAAAAATATGCTCAAAAAAGAACTGACATTACTCAATGTGTACGCCATTGCGACCGGAACAACCCTGAGCGCAGGTTTTTTTCTGCTGCCTGGAATTGCTTTTAACGAAGCAGGTCCGGCAGTTGTTTTGAGTTATTTAATTGCGGCAATTCCACTAATTCCTGCAATGTTCAGCATGGTTGAGCTCTCAACTGCAATGCCGAGAGCTGGCGGAGCATATTATTTTCTAGACCGAAGTATGGGACCGTTTGTTGGTACCATCGGTGGATTGGGAACGTGGCTGGCGCTGGTTTTAAAAACCGCTTTTGCCTTGATCGGCATGGGAGCTTATCTCCGCATTTTTTGGCCGGATGTACCGGTTGTGACCTTGGCGGTAATTTTGGCAGTCTTTTTTGGTGTTGTTAATCTTTTTGGAGCAAAGAAAACAGGAACGTTTCAGGTCTTCATGGTTTTTGCTCTGTTACTGATTTTGTTTGTTTTCATCGGCGAGGGTTTACCGCAAATAAATTCGCAGAATTTTGATGGATTTTTTGACAAGGGTGGTGTTTCAATTATTTCAACTGCAGGGTTGGTTTATATCAGCTACGTGGGAATCACCAATATTGCCAGCGTTGCGGAAGAGATTGAAAATCCTGAACGGAATCTTCCTCTCGGCGTTTTTCTTGCGATTGGAACTGCAATTGCGGTTTATGCTGTAGGGACTACGATCATGGTCGGTGTGTTGCCTGCAGAAAAACTTGCACATGATTTAACACCGGTTGCATCCGCGGCAGAAGTATTGTTTGGGAAATGGGGGAAAATAGGAGTGACTGTCGCGGCTGTGATTGCTTTTGCTTCAGTTGCAAATGCAGGAATCTTGAGTGCGTCACGTTACCCCCTCGCTATGAGCAGAGATCATCTAATTCCGGGAACATTCTCAAAACTTAGCGCGAGAAATATTCCACTTTATGGAATTGCAGTAACAGTCAGTTTGATTATTTTTCTGGTAATGAGCTTTGATATTGCCAGCATTGCTAAACTGGCGAGTGCCTTTCAATTGATGATGTTCGCGCTGATTTGTTTTGCGGTAATCGTAATGCGTGAAAGCAGAATAGAGGCTTATGATCCTGGTTATCGTTCACCGTTTTATCCATGGATGCAGCTTTTTGGTGTCTTTTCACCGATGTGGCTGATTGCGGAAATGGGTATGGTGCCTATTTTATTTTCGCTGGCACTCGTTACTGTAGGAACAATTTGGTATATTTCTTATGCACGTGAACGGGTTGTGCGTTCAGGGGCAATTTATCATTTGTTTGCACGTCTCGGAGAACAAAGATTTGAAGGTCTTGATCGCGAATTGCGTGGTATTATGAAAGAAAAAGGGGTGCGTGAAGAAGATCCCTTTGATGAAGTTGTCACCCGTGCGCAAGTGATGGAGTTTTCCAAAAAATACCTTTTTGAGGAAATTACACACGACGTTGCTCAGGAATTAGCTCGCAGACTGGATATTCCCGCAAAAGACCTTGAACAGGGATTTCTGGAAGGCAGCAGGATTGGGGCAACTCCAATCTCACACGGTGCTGCATTACCGCACATTCGGCTGCCGAAGATTAAGCGTGCGGAAATGGTGATCGCCAGAGCGAAAGAAAATTGTTTCGTTGAAGCACCTGATTTTTCAGGAAAAATATCTCTTCAGGGACCGATACACGCATTTTTCTTTTTGGTCAGCCCAAACGACAATCCAGGCCAACATCTGAGGATCCTAGCTCAAATTGCAGGGAGGGTTGATGATGAAAATTTTCTCAAGGACTGGCTGGTTGCTACAGATGAACAGGAATTGAAGGAAATTTTGTTACGTGATGAAAGATTTTTATCACTCAGAATCCGCGGAAATTCTCCTTCTTCAGTGCTCATTGGACGTTCACTGATAGAAATACGGATGCCCGAAGGAAGTCTGGTTGCGCTGATTCGACGAAAAGGCGAAACTATAATCCCTCGGGGACAAACAGTTTTAGAGGAAGGTGACCGCCTCACTATTATAGGTGATGCTCACGGAATTGAAAAATTAAACAATGAATACAGTTAATAATATGTCAAACACACGAACCGACGGACGCGCCAACAATCAAGCACGTCCACTTGAAATTAATACCAATTATACAATGTTTGCGGAAGGCTCAGTTCTTGTTTCTTGCGGAAATACGAAAATTATTTGCACCGCATCTGTTGATAATAAAGTTCCAGACTGGCTTTTGGATAAAGACAAAAAAGCACGTCACGGGTGGGTCACTGCAGAATACGGAATGTTGCCGCGCTCAACCGGAAGTCGACGCAAAAGGGAAACTGCGAAAATCGACGGAAGGTCGCAAGAAATCCAACGTTTAATAGGCCGTTCGCTGCGTTCTGTTGTGGATCTTGATGCACTTGGGAATCATACGATTTGGATTGACTGTGATGTGATTCAAGCCGACGGCGGTACACGCACCGCATCCATAACAGGTGGCTTTGTTGCACTGATTTTAGCCTTACGGAAAATATCTCAGGCAGGTCGGATTAAAGAATTTCCGGTAAAAGAATACCTGGCCGCAATTAGTGTTGGTATTGTAAATCAACAGTCCATGCTCGATTTGAAATATGATGAAGATAAAAATGCAGAAGTCGACATGAATGTCGTTATGCTGGATTGCGGAGAATTTGTGGAAGTTCAAGGAACAGCAGAAGGAAAAACATATTCCCGTACGCAGTTGAACTCAATGTTGGATTTGGCCGAACAGGGCATCCGTTCGCACATTGTTGCTCAAAAGGAAATTCTTGGGAATACACTGTCCGGATAAATCATTTTCATAAATAAACATGTATCCATATATTTTTTCAGTTGAAATACCCTGGTTCAACATCACGTTGGAGCCTCGATTTTACGGTTTGTTTTACGCGATTTCGCTGTTAATTGCCACACGAATTGTGATTGCGGAAGTTGCAAGGAGACGTATAAATCTCAGTGAAGACGAAGCAATGAACATGACGATGCTGCTCTTTTTTGCAGGCTTGGCAGGAGGACGTGCATACGAAGTGATTTTCGAATGGTCGAATTATTATGCATTCCAACCGTTTTGGAAAGTATTTGCAGTTTGGGAAGGCGGTTTGGCGATTCACGGAGCAATTCTGGGCGGTATCATTGCGTATCCGCTATACTGCAGAGTCAAAAAACTGTCTTTAGCAGCTATGTTTGACATCAGTGCGATGTGCATGATTTTAGGACAGGCGATTGGCCGCTGGGGAAATTTCACCAATGGTGAAACCGCAGGTCCGGTTACTGATTTATGGACAGGTATTATTTTTCCAGCAGGTACTGCCGTCGATCGTTATGCTCATGGTGCACCTGTTCATCCCACGATGATTTATGAGTCGCTGGGTAATTTTCTGATTTTCTTTCTCCTCTGGAAACTTCGTCTGCGAAATTTTCGTGCTGGTATGCTCGGTGCGGTTTATTTGCTCTCATACGCAGTTTTGCGTTCATTGTTAACTCCGTTGCGTATGGACAATCAATATTTTGTGATTGCAGATACGAAGTTCTTAGCCGCTTATGCCATCAGTCTTTTGCTCTTCAGCGCAGGTTTATTGTGGATTTATAAACAGAAGTTATGGCTTCCGGATGAAGACTTAAACCAAAAAATAGCAATGGAAAGTGCTGTGCCTGCTAAAAGTAAAAAAAGTGCTAAAAGCAACAAAAGTACTAAAGGTGCTAAAAGTACAAAAGGTGTTAAAAACAAAAAAGGATGAAGATAGAGTTTGCCGAAATACTCATGCATCCAGCCACGATTTTAACCTTTATTTTAGGGCTGGATTTGCTTTTTGGTGATCCTGTTTATCGTCTTCATCCTGTGCGTTTGATTGGTAAATTGTTAACGTGCTATGAAAACAGACTGCGTAAAATCGGACTGGATGGTAAATTTGGTGGAATTTTGCTGGTGCTGCTTTTATTAGCCAGTTCACTGGTGATAGCTGGGAGTGTTTTTTACTTGCTGGAGTCACTGCATTGGAGTTTAGGCTGGCTCTGGTCGGTGTACCTTGGCTGGAGTTTCCTCGCATTAGCTGATTTACTGCAGCATGCAAAACATGTAGCAACAGCGATTAAAGAAGTTGATCTTGCAGAAGCAAAACGACAAGTTGGGATGCTTGTTGGACGTGACACTAAACAGATGGATTTAGCAGCATGCGGACGTGCCGCAGTTGAAAGTGTCAGTGAAAATCTGAATGATGGAGTGATTGCACCGTTGTTTTACTTTTGTTTTTTCGGTATTCCGGGGATGTTGTTTTTTAAAGTTGTCAGCACCCTCGATTCAATGGTCGGTTACCGCAATGAGCGCTATCAGGATTTTGGCTGGTGCGGAGCAAGGTTTGATGATTTGCTGAGTTGGATTCCTGCAAGACTCAGTTGGCTTTTACTTTCCGTAAGTGCCGCTTTGTTGCCCGGATTGTCCGGCAAAAACGCATTCAGAGTCGGCTGGCAGGATTATGCAAAACTGCCCAGTCCAAATGCAGGTTGGAGCGAAGCTACAGCAGCTGGAGCGTTGAAAATAAAACTTTGCGGACCGGTTTGGCGCGAAGGGAAACTGGCTCACGATTATTGGCTTGGCAATCCTGATGACAGAGAAGGCGCGACTTACACGGACATTCAACTTATGAATAAATTTGCTTTAGCAACCGCGTTGCTTGGAGCATTCATCTCCGGAAGCTGTTTGTGGTTTTTCGGTTTCATCCCATTTTTCAGCACATGAAAATTCTGATCACCGGCGGAGTCAAAAGTGGGAAATCACTTCAGGCGGAAATGCGGATGTTGAAAATGGCACAAGCGCTAAGACCTGTTTATCTGGCGACGACAGAATTGCTAGATCCGGAAATGGAAAAGCGCATTGCGGAACACCGTCAGCAGCGTGGTGAAAAATTTCGGACTATTGAGGA
>JACNKY010000307.1 GCA_014381795.1 Pseudomonadota bacterium
AACCTTGTTCAGATCAACCTTAGTCGTTTGGATTCAAGGCCTGCTAAAGACACTCCATGGTCGTATGTATTGTATGTAGATTTTTACAAATCTGCGTATACAGAAGCCTGTCTTGACGTTCTCCGTGTTTCAAATTTTAGTTACAAAGTACTTGGAAGTTATGATTTAGTCGGTTGATTGGCATAACAGATGCGTTACCGAATTTGTTTATATTTTCAATAAAATTCAGTACTACTGTCAATATTTGAGTCTACGTTTCATGCTTGGATTAAGAAAATATTTCCATAAAGTAAGTCTATCAGCAGGAATTATGACTGCCTGGTTGTTCCTTGGTGGAATCAGTAGGAGTCCCAAAGAAGCAAAATTTGGACTTCAGGATCTGCAGTCGAGCAATTTGCTGCAGAGCATGCCCCCTCTTTCTGAAATTCCTTTAAGTTTTTATCTCTCAGCTGGAGCTTTAGTAGGTTCAGTAGTAGGAGGTATATTTCTGGTACGCTATCTCCAGAAAAAGAAAATCCATGAAGATCTTGAGAAAATTGCTGAAGATCAGGCTCAGTTAGCAGTAGACTCTGAATTTGAAGCACGGCAGGTAGATGATGAGGATCGTGATTTTTTAATAGAGTTATGCGGGACGAGTGATCCTGCTGAATTGCTGCCGATTATTATGTCCGTGGAAAAATATGAGCAAAAAGTTGAGGATTATAAAAATTCCACAAACATCTCAAAAGCGGATTTAAACAAAATATTTATGCTGCGTAAAAGTTTGCAGTTTAGTTTCAAGAACACGGATGTAAACTTTTCTTCTACACAAATGATTGAAGTCGGAACTCAACTGGAATTCCAGATTCGACATGAGCAAAAAAAAATTGTCTTCACGAGTACCATTATGGATTCTAATGAGACACAGTTGTTGATCAAACCACCGACAGTAAAACGGCGTCCGGCCAATATCAGACAGTTTAAGGAATTGTATTGTAATACCCGCCGCGGAAATGATGCTGATTATGAGTTTAAATTTGAGATCATAGGACAACTGAAAAAAGATCTAAACGCGGTTATACTCAGCCACACCAACAAAATACGTAAATTACAGATCCGAATTTCCGAACGTCTGCCAATGGAGCTGGAAATGGATTTTCAGCTGTTAAGCTCAGAGCAGTTTGAAATGGAGCAGAAGTTTGATCTGGGGCGTCTTCAGCATCATAAATTGTCCGGAATAATAAAGGATTTGAGTGCCGGAGGTTTAAAGGTACAGCTGGATGAACTGCCTCTTCAGGGCATCAACAAAAGTGATGTTTTTCTTTTTCATCTGCCTTACGCCAGTTTGCGCGAAAATTTAGCCGCCTCTGTGCTTGATGTTAATCCCCGCAGCGGACAGGTCGATGTCCACTTCGTCTTCCGTGACATTGATATGCTGACTCGCATGAAACTGAATCAGTATCTGCACCGCAGAAAACTAAGTATGGAAGCAGCCTGAAATCTTAATACCATCCTGAGTATGTTGCGAAAATTTATTTATGGGCTCAGTCTGCTGGCTTTGCTGGTTATTGCAGGCAGTTATGGTTATTTAAGATCAAAATTACCTCAGCGTTCCGGAGAAATCAGCCTTCCTGGATTGAAAAGTGAAGTTGATGTTGTCTTTGATGAATGGGCAATTCCTCACATAGAAGCGGAACACGAACTCGATGCTTATCGTGCTTTGGGTTATCTGCTCGCGCAGGAGCGGCTTTTTCAAATAGAGTTGATGATCCGTGTCGCTCATGGTCGACTTTCCGAAATGCTCGGTGAGGCAACGCTGGATGTTGATCGTTATTTCCGTACACTCGGCATTCAGCGCTATGCCAAAAGTTACGTTGAAAAAAATTACCGTAAAAATCCCCCAAAAATCACAAAAGCGCTCGAAGCATACCTCTCTGGAGTAAATGCTTTCGTTGCTACAGGATCCACCCCACTTGAATTTACACTTTTAGGAATTCCAAAACGTGAATACAGGATCGAGGATCTGGTCAGCATTTCCGCTTACATGTCATTTACTTTCTCTAATGCAGTTCAGCAGGATCCTCTTATTTCACACATTCAAAAAAAACTGGGCAGCAGTTACCTCAAGGATCTAGCTCTGAACTGGCCTGAAGGTGATACCCAGATCAAAGTCTCAAACAAGCATGCTGATACAGACCTGGAGTTAGCGACACTTTTTGTTAAAATGGAAAATGTGCTTTCCCGTATACCACCTTTTTTCGGTAGCAATTCGTGGGTCATTTCAGGTTCACGCAGCAAATCAGGAAAAGTAATTTTAGCTAATGATCCGCACATTGGTTTTTCTGCACCTTCAACCTGGTATGAAGCACATCTGAAAACTCCTGATTGGGAGCTTTACGGACACCATTTGGCGGGAATTCCATTTGCGATTCTGGGTCATAATCGACGTATGGCCTGGGGTGTTACAATGTTGCAGAATGACGATTTGGATTATTATCGTGAACGTGCAAATCCCGCAAATCTGGATCAAGTATGGTTCCGTGATCACTGGGAAGAGCTAAAAATTATAGCAGAAACAATTTCAGTAAAGGGCGGGGAAGACTATCCTCTGCGTGTACGTATTTCCAGACATGGTCCAATCATCAACGATGTGCTGGAATCTGTTGAAAAAACTGAAACACAGCCGGTTGCAATGGCTTGGGAAATGCTGAGTAATTTTGAAAATTCGACGGAACAGGTTTTTTATGAGCTGGGTCATTCAGCAAGTCTGGCGGATTCAAGGGCTGCGGTCAGTAAGCTTCACGCGCCGGGTTTGAATATTAACTATGGAGATGCTGAAGGCAACATCGCCTGGTGGGGGGCGGCACGGTTGGTGATTCGTCCGGCTCACGTGAATTCATTTGTGATACTTGATGGAGCAAGCGGAAAAGATGAAGTTTTGGGTTACCGAGATTTTTCTGAAAATCCGCAATCCGAAAACCCTAAATCCGGAATACTCTACAATGGAAATAATCAACCTGGAGATACCGGAAGCGGACTCGAAGCGGGTTACTATGCAGCTGAGGAAAGGGCGCATCGGATTGGAGAGTTGCTCAATCCTGCAAAAAAGAGCTGGACTGCGAACGAGATGCAGTCCATTCAACTTGACACCAAAAATCCGCGTATAAATAATTTCCGGAAGCATTTTTTGTCGGTAATGTCTGAGAATTCCGGACGAAGCGAAGTCTTCAGTAATGCCGCTGAAGTTTTTAAAAACTGGGATGGAATACACAACATTAAGGCAGCAGGACCGACAATTTTTCACCGACTCTTTTATCATTTGAGCCTCGGAATATTTGCTGATGAGATTGAAGAAAAAGGCACTCTGGTTTTATTGAATGTGTCACTGATTGATAAAAGCATTCCGTTGCTGTTGAACAATCCGCAATCTCCATGGTGGGACAACTTGGATACTCCAGACAATCGTGAAACTCAAGCGGAAATTCTCGGAACAGCGTGGATCAACGCTGTGCAAAGTCTGGAAAAAGATTATGGTTCAAATGTGAATTCATGGGAATGGGGCAGGATTCACACCTTGGAAATCAAGCATATACTGGGACGGCAAAAACCCTTGAACCTGTTTTTCAATATCGGCCCTTTTCCGGTTCCAGGCAGTAAAGGTGTGGTCAATCAACTCCGTCACAAGTATGGACCAAAAGAACTGAAAGTTAGCTCAGGACCCTCTACACGTCGCGTGATTGATTTTGGGAACCCAGAAAATTCTGCAGGAATTAACCCAACAGGACAGGCCGGTTATTTCTTCGATCAGCATTATCAGAATCAAACCCCGCTCTACCTTGCAGGAGAATACCGTAAACAAAGAATGAATCGCAAAGACATTCTGGCAAATAAAAAATCACGGTTGATTTTTCGCCCTTAACACACTATTTTGATCAGTCAGGATCAAAGACTTTGGATATTTGATACGGAGGTTACAAATCAAAAAATATTGTCATTTCAAACAAAGCGAGAAATCCATTTAGTGTTACCAATCTAATATAATTAAAATTTCTCCATACTGCTGAAATGCTAAATTATATGTTTCAGATTTTTTACGGAACCATCAAGATTGCACTACAAAATATTTGGAGAAAATGTGACTAAACATCTGCGGGACACTTTTGCAAAAGACAATTTACCGCCTCCTGAACAGTTTCCGGAATTCAGAAATTTAGCAGAGTTGGAATATCCGGAAAAACTGAATTGTGCGAAAATTTTTCTGGATGATGCAGTAGCAGAAGGTTACGGGGAACGCCAGGTGATCATTACTCCTCAGGAAGAATATACTTATGAGCGTCTGCAGAAAGACGCAAATCAGCTTGCTCACGTGCTCGTAGATGATTGCGGATTGATTCCTGGAAACCGGGTTCTGCTGCGTGCACCGAATTCATACATGATGGCCGCTTGCTGGTTTGGGGTGGTGAAAGCAGGAGGTATCGCAGTTTCGACTATGCCTTTATTCCGGGCAAAAGAACTTGGTGTAATGATTGAAAAAGCTCAAATCAAAATTGCACTTTGTGATGTACGGCTGAAAGACGAATTAATCGGCGCACAGGCAGATTCGATGCTGGAGAAAATTCTGCTTTTTGGCGGAGCGGAGCTGGAAGAAAAGATGTGTGCAAAACCGGAAACTTTTGAAAATTGTCAGACAAACTCTGACGATACCTGCCTGATTGCCTTCACTTCCGGAACAACCGGAAATCCTAAAGGCACCATGCATTACCACCGTGACATGCTTACCATCTGCCGTGCTTATTCAGAACCTGTTTTAGCTCCAACTCCGGATGACCGCTTTATCGGCAGTCCACCGCTGGCCTTCACTTTTGGTTTAGGAGGGCAGTTGCTTTTTCCAATGTATGCCCGTGCTTCGACAATATTACTGGAACAGGCAACTCCGGATTTGCTGCTTCCTGCAATCAAAAAACATCAGGCAAGCATCGTTTTCACTTCACCGACTGCTTACCGTTTTTTGCTTTCAGAACTGAAGGATGGTGATTTGTCCTCAGTCAGGACCTGTGTTTCCGCTGGAGAAACTTTACCTAAACCAACATGGGATTCCTGGCAGGAAAAAACCAGTCTTGAAATACTGGACGGAATCGGCTCAACCGAGTTGCTGCATATTTTCATGTCATCCCGCGCGGATGATATACGTCCGGGTTCAACAGGAAAACCGATATCTGGATATGAAGCAAAAGTGGTGGATGATGACGGAAATGAAGTAGCTTCTGGAACTACCGGAAAACTTGCCGTAAGAGGACCGACCGGTTGTCGTTATCTCGCGGATGATCGGCAGGAAAAATATGTCCAAAACGGTTGGAACCTCACTGGTGATGCATATCAGATGGATGAAGACGGCTACTTCTGGTTTAAGGCAAGAACAGATGACATGATCATTTCATCCGGATATAATATTGCCGGACCGGAAGTTGAAATCGCTTTGCTGGCACATCAAGCAGTCGTGGAATGCGCCGTGGTTGGAGTTCCGGATGTTCGGCGCGGTAGTCTCGTAAAGGCTTTTGTTGTACTACAGCAAGGCATTTCCGGTGATGAAACCATCGTCAAGCAACTACAGGATTTTGTCAAAAATTCAATTGCTCCTTACAAATATCCCCGAGTACTGGAATTTGTAGATTCACTGCCAAAAACTGAGACAGGAAAGATACAACGCTTCAAACTGAGAGAGGGCTAATCAGCGGCTGCTTACAAACCTTCCACCACAATCATTTTAGATTTGGCCGTTTTGTGTCTCAACGCTCGTGCCTCGCGATATTCCGTTGATTCAATAAACTGTTTGGCTTTTTCCATGCTTTCAAATTCGAGAATTACTATTCGGTCCGGTTCCCAGTCGCCCTCAAGATTTTCAGCTTTACCACCACGTGCCACGTACTTACCTCCATAGGCAGCAATAGCCGGCGGTGCGAGTATTTTGTAAGCCTCATAACGTTCCTGATCAGTGACGGTAATATCCGCGATCACATATGCGTTCATCTTCATTTCCCCATATAATTGGTTTCAGTTTTAATTGACAGCCACATCTATTAGAAATTCGGTGGAGAGGCAACCGTTAAGCAAGATGAATCTCAGACTATTTTTGAATCAATCAAGCGGTCAGTTCTGTAAATATTGCTCCAAGAGATGCATTCGATCATGTCCGAAAAACATTTCGTCCCCTACAAAAAAAGCAGGGGCACCAAACGCACCCCTTTGAACTGCTTCTTCAGTAGTCTGAAAAAGCGTTTTTTTAATATCGTGCATTCCA
>JACNKY010000311.1 GCA_014381795.1 Pseudomonadota bacterium
CCTCGCACTGGGCCTGACCTCCGCCGCCTTGACTGAGGGTATCGTTAATAAGTATACTGCAGGGGAGCCGTTGAATCAGGATTTGTATTCTATGAGCGAAGACGAAATTTTAAAATCTGGCACACAAAGGCTTCCACGTAATTTACTTGAAGCGATTGAAATACTGCGCTCCGATGAGCTTGCCAGAACTACACGTGGAGACACAATGCTGAACTCGTATCTTCATTACAAAACGGATGAATGGGAGCGTTACCATCAGGCGGTTACCGATTGGGAAGTAGAAGAGTATTTGAGGTTGTACTGATTGAACCGGAGCGTTGTCAACAATATTGATCAATTCAGCCAGGGAGCCACGCCGGATATGAAACCAGTTTGCTGGAATTATTGGAGCAGGAATGATTCAATAATTACCGACTCTTCAGAATAATCTTGAGCGAGTTTGTACCTCCTGAGCCAGCAATATGCGGGGGGTGTAGAGAGTTGTCGATACTTTTTAAAATAATTTTAAAAGATTTAATGCAATCATCGCTAAAATATTTTCAACTTGGAGACATCAAATTGCTTTCCGGAAAAGTTCTTCCGGATGCGGTGTTGGCTTACACCACCAGCGGGGAGTTGAGTCCGAACAAAGACAATGTGGTTCTCTTACCAACGTTTTACACAGGAAGTCACATCCGCAATGAAGGATTTTTCGGTGCCGAACGAGCCATTGATCCCGCACGGCATTTCATAATTTCAGTCAATATGTTCGGTAACGGATTTTCTACTTCTCCGAGCAACGCTGCAGATTCGGTGAGAGGTTCTCACTTTCCAGACATTTCGCTCTACGACAACGTGTTTTGCCAGCATCGTCTATTAACCGAAAAATTAGGCATCGAGCGTATCCGACTCGTTGCGGGTTGGTCGATGGCAGGGTGTCAAGCCTATCACTGGGCTGCGCAGTTTCCGGAAATGGTCGAGACGATTCTGCCTTTTTGTGCGTCAGCCAGAACGTCACCCCACAATTTTGTCTTTTTGGAAGGCGTTAAAGCCGCACTCACTGCGGATCAAAGTTGGAATGAGGGTAATTACACTTCACCGCCGGAATCCGGTCTAAAAGCGTTTGGGCGAGTCTACGCGGGTTGGGCTTTTTCCCAAAGCTTTTACCGTGAAGGTCTTTTCAGAAATTTAGGTTTTGAAACTGTGGAAGATTTGTTACAGGATTGGGAGAAGGATCATTTAAATTGGGACGCAAATAATCTTTTGGCCAAACTACGGACATGGCAAACAGCTGACATCAGTACAAATCCGATTTACGGTAGTGCTTTTCAACTTGCACTCGGTGCGATTCAGGCTAAAACTATTGTCATTGCCTGCAGTTCGGATTTGTACTTTCCTCCGGAAGATAACAAGATCGAGGTGCAAGAAATGCGAAACGCAGAATTAAGAATCTACGATTCGCCATGGGGGCACTGTGTTGCTTCTCCGGGGAACGACCCCAAATTTACCCGTTTTCTTGATTCTGCAATTGCAGAGCTTCTGGAAACGGATTTTTGCTGATGACTGTTAAAATGTCATCACAATAATTTTTAACCCTGATTAAGGAACATTATGACAAAACCAACTGTATTCAAACGAGCCGACATTCAGCACCGCAAAGACGGACTAGAAGACGGTGGAACGTACATCAAACCTTTGGTGACCACGAAGAACAGCGAAAGCATGGCTGGTGGAATTAACTTTCTGAAAAAAGTTTCCATCCCCTGGGATTTAACATGTGACGAAATCATCTATTGCCACGAAGGAAATTTTCGTTTGATGTGTGATGGGGAGGCCTACAATCTTAGTCCCGGTGACATGATGTTCGTTCCAAAAGATAATCATATTGCTTACGAAACTGACGATGAGTGCAGCATCTTCTATGCAGCATATCCTGTCAACTGGAAGCAACTGGCTGGTTTGACAGAAGTTCCTGGCATTGACCCTGAAGATATGTAAGTCAAAGTATTATTCTTAAGTCTTAGCAGGAAAAAAACTCGGCGATTAAAATCAGCACAATTGCAGAGATCAAGTAATGCTCCAGTCAGAGCAACTGACTAAGCAAATTTATTATTTTATAATCCTGATAATTTTGCCGGAGAAACTTTGAGGATACAAGTTTAGAAGTTTGTGTAAGAATTAGCTATGCACTAGGAATAACAAGTTATTTAGGCTTTTTTAGCTGACAATCATCAATAAGCAGAGAGGTATAAATGAGTATCAGTCTTGCGGAAGCAGCAAAGGAAAAGGGTATACGATATTTTTTAATTAGTTTCACTGACTTGTTTGGAGTAGTCAGGTCAAAATTAGTTCCTGCTACTGCGATAGCAGGCATGCAGAAAAACGGTGCTGGTTTCGCCGGCTTTGCTGCGCATCTTGACATGACCCCTGCAGATTCAGACATGTTCGGGATTCCTGACGCCGATAGGCTGATACAGTTACCATGGAAACCGGAGGTAGGCTGGTTACCAAGTGATATTTATCTTGGTGGAAAAATTGTGGCGCACGGTCCCCGCACTGTATTAAAACAAGTACTTGCTGATGCGGGAGAAAAAGGTTTTCAAGTGAAGACCGGAGTTGAGTGTGAATACTTTATATTGAATCCTGAAGGAACAGCGGTCGAGGATTCTGCAGATATTCAGGCCAAACCCTGTTACGATCAGCAGGCACTGATGCGGCGTTATGATTTGATAACAGAAATTTGTGACCACATGGAAACTTTAGGATGGGGGCCATATCAAAATGATCACGAAGACGCGAACGGACAGTTTGAAATGAACTGGGATTATACTGAAGCATTGACAACTGCTGACCGCCACAGTTTTTTTAAGTATATGACAAGGACTGTTGCCGAAAGACACGGATTCAGAGCGACCTTCATGCCCAAGCCGATTGCGAGCTTAACCGGAAACGGTTGCCATGCTCATGTTTCGGTCTGGAGCAAAGACGGAAAGACGAATCTGATGGAAGATTCGCAGGGGGAACTTGGCCTCTCTAAGCTTGCGTATCATTTTATAGGGGGCTTGCTTGAACACGCTGAAAGTTTGGCCGCAATTACGAATCCTGTGGTAAACAGTTATAAGCGGATCAATGCACCTCGAACCACTTCTGGAGCAACATGGTCACCCAACACAGTTACCTATTCCGGAAACAACCGGACCCACATGATTCGAATTCCAGACTCAGACCGTATTGAAGTCAGACTTGCCGATGGAGCTGCGAATCCTTATCTGCTGCAGGCGGTGCTGATCGGGGCAGGCTTATGGGGCGTAGAAAATAAAACAGATCCCGGAAAGAGGCTTGATATTGACATGTATGCAGAGGGACATACGGTTAAGAATGCTCCCAGGCTTCCATTGAATATGCTGGATGCATTGAGAACTTTTGAAAAAAATAAAACTATGCGTCTTATTCTTGGAGCAGAATTTGCTGATTCTTATGTCAAACTCAAGATGGAAGAGTGGAACAGTTATATGCAACACTTTTCGGAATGGGAACGACAAAATGCTCTGGATGTATAAAGTTTGAAAAGCATTATAATTGTTGAATTAATTAATACTTTGTCATAACTCAAAGACTTAACTAAATCGAAAAAATATGTGCGGAATTGTTGGTTTGTATTTGAAGAATGCTGAATTGCAATCCCAATTGGGAAGCATGTTTAAACCAATGCTGGTGGAAATGAGTAGTCGAGGGCCGGATTCCGCAGGTGTTGCGATCTATCGTAATCCAGTTGAATCGAGTCAGATCAAATTCTCTTTGGCACACAGCAATCCTGGCTTTTTGTGGGAAACACTTGGAACAAATTTATCTGCCTCATTGAACTGTGAAGTCTCCACTTCAACAGTTGCCAGTCATTGCATACTTATCACTGATGCTGCTGAAACTGAAGTTATTTCCTGGCTGCAAACTAATTATCCTGAAGTACGAATTGTTGGTTCCGGTAAATCGATTGAAATTTTTAAGGAAGTCGGTCCACCAGAAATGGTATATGAACAATTCGATCTTGAAAAGGCTTCAGGAACTCACATGATTGGTCATACCAGAATGGCAACTGAAAGTGCCGTTACTACAGCAGGTTCACATCCATTTGCAACTGGTGCAGATTTATGTCTTGTTCACAATGGCTCGCTCTCCAATCATAACCTTCTCCGTGTAAAACTTGAGCACGAAGGAATAACATTTCAGACTGAGAATGATACTGAAGTTGCTGCTGCATACATGACATGGAAGATCCGTTCAGGAGCAACATTACGTCAGGCATTAGAGGATGGTATCAATGAACTTGACGGATTCTATACTTTCTGCATTGGTACTCAGGATGGATTTGCCGTTGTTCGTGACCCAATCGCCTGTAAACATGCTGTGATGGCAGAGACTGACGACTGGGTAGCAATGGCCACAGAATTTCGTGCAATAGCACATTTACCTGGATCCGATCAGGCAAAAATCTGGGAACCCGAACCATCAACCATTTACATCTGGGGTGAACAATAGTATGGATATTCTTGATCTAAAAGAAGTAGGAGTTCGTGGTGTGAATTCTGTTCTGCATGACTTAGAATTAAGCAGAAATAAATCTTACAGAATCGACAATCCAATGGGCCAGCATGCTATTGCCTGTGGTCTTGATGCTCAAATGCAAGTTCAGATTGAAGGGCATGTTGGTTTTTATTGTGGTGGCATGAATCAGCAGGCAGAAATAATGATAAAAGGACATGCAGGAGTCGGGGTTGCAGAGAACATGATGTCCGGCATGGTCCATGTTAGCGGAAATGCATCAGAGTCTGCAGGGGCAACTGCTCATGGAGGATTATTGGTGATAGAGGGCGATGCTTCATCACGCTGCGGAATCTCGATGAAAGGTGTGGACATTGTGGTTGGAGGATCTGTTGGCCACATGTCTGCATTTATGGCGCAAAGTGGAAACCTGGTGATTTGCGGTGATGCAGGTGATGCTTTGGGAGACTCAATTTACGAAGCGATTTTATACGTACGGGGCGAAGTCGCAAGTTTGGGGGCGGATTGTATTGAAAAAGAAATGAGAGCTGAACACATGCTAAAACTTAAAGAAATTCTTGAGATTTCATCTTTAAAGGCTGATCCAACTGAATTCCGTAGATATGGTTCTGCCCGTACTCTTTATAATTTTGATATTGACAACGCTGACGCATATTAATTTATGGCCATGAAACAAAATATCCCCAGAACACAACCACGTAAATCGGCAACTTTTGATGAATATACATTATCAGAAATCCGCAGGGCAGCAGTTACAGGAATCTATGATATTCGCGGTGGTGGAGCAAAAAGAAAGTTGCCAGGACTAGATGACCTGCTTTTTCTTGGAGCTTCTATGTCTCGTTATCCGCTTGAAGGTTATCGTGAATCTTGTGGTACTGATGTGGTGCTGGGTACACGTTTTGCCAAGAATCCGATTAGACTTAAAATACCTATCACAATTGCTGGGATGAGTTTTGGCTCATTATCAGCGCAAGCCAAAGAGGCTTTGGGGCGAGGTGCTACTATCGCAGGAACATCGACAACGACTGGAGATGGTGGGATGACACAAGAGGAACGTGGTCAGTCAGAAATTCTGGTTTATCAGTATCTGCCTTCACGTTATGGAATGAATCCGGATGATCTCCGCAAAGCAGATGCTATTGAGGTTGTTGTTGGGCAGGGTGCAAAACCAGGTGGTGGTGGAATGTTGCTCGGACAGAAGATTTCAGATCGAGTTGCGGAAATGCGTAATCTGCCCAAAGGTATTGATCAGCGTTCAGCTTGTCGACATCCTGATTGGACAGGACCTGATGATCTTGAAATTAAAATAAACGAACTGCGGGAAATTACAGATTGGGAGAAACCAATCTATATTAAAATCGGTGGAGCACGTCCATATTATGATACAGCACTTTCAGTAAAAGCCGGAGCAGATGTGATTGTGATAGACGGAATGCAGGGAGGAACAGCTGCAACTCAAGAAGTATTTATAGAACATGTAGGTCAACCAACTCTTGCGTGTATTAGACCGGCAGTCAAAGCCTTACAGGATCTTGGAATGCACCGTAAAGTGCAGTTGATTGTTTCAGGAGGAATTAGGAACGGTGCTGATGTTGCCAAAGCACTGGCCACAGGTGCAGATGCAGTTTCTATTGGCAACGCAGCTTTGGTTGCGTTGGGAGATCACGAGCCTGAATTGGAAGAAGAGTATCAGAAACTGGGTACCACTGCAGGTGCTTATGATGATTGGCAT
>JACNKY010000268.1 GCA_014381795.1 Pseudomonadota bacterium
AGGCGGTGAAAAAATGAAATGGACTTTAGTCTTTCAGACTTTCAGACTGGTGCGTTATGAATTTTTGCAAACAATATCATCTAGAACGTTCCGAATCGCATAAAATTAATCTTAAGGAAGGAATCAAGGAAAGCTTGTGGATAGGAATGAGTTCTGGGCTAAAGAAAGTAACGAAACTGTGATCGAGGATATTCAACTATCTTTGAGGTTTATTGAAAATAGTGGATTCTCCTGTTTATAAAAAATCTACACATGAATATAATAAGAATCTGATTTGCAAAGTGTGAAATGATAACGGATGATTATCTGCAGATTTTATATGAATATTGAAAATAAATAATAAAATTAAAATAAGGTATTAAATGACAGATATAGCATTTCTTGATGGTGGTCTTGGGCAAGAAATTCATAAACGATCAAATAATGATGCCCATCCCCTCTGGTCAGTTAAGGTAATGTTTGATCAGCCAAATATTGTTACAAAAGTTCATAGTGATTTTATTCAGAGTGGTGCGCGTGTAATTTGTTTGAATACTTACACTGCTACCCAATCAAGGATGACACTAAATGGATTTGGTGAGCAGTTGGAAATTGCCCATAAGACCGCAATAAAACTTGCTAAACAAAGCATCAAAGAGTCATCTGTAAAAGATGATTCAGTTCAAATAGCTGGCTGTCTACCTCCTCTTATTGCAAGTTATGTCGCAGAAGTAAGCAAGGACTATAATAATTCATTGGATGACTATCGTCAGCTAGTTGATTTTCAAAAAGATGGTGTTGATCTTTTCCTGATTGAAACAATGTCAAATATCGATGAGGCACTTGCTGCTCTTGCTGCTGTAAATGAAGTAAATAAACCAGCCTTTGTTTCCTTTACTATTTCTGATGATTTGTCAAATAAACTCCGATCAGGGGAAGATCTAAGGGATGCTATTAACATACTATTAAATAAAAAACCAAATGGTATTATGCTTAATTGTTCATCACCTGAGGCAATTACAAATGCAATGTCAATAATGAGTGAACTTAGCATCCCCTTTGGTGCTCTCGGTAATGGCTTTACCTCTATCTCAGCTTTAACACCAGGTTCAACAGTTGATAATTTATCAGCACGCAAAGATTTATCCCCCAAAGTTTATGCTGACTTTGCACGCCAATGGATTGACGCAGGAGCAACCATCATAGGAGGATGTTGTGAAATTGGACCTGAACATATAGACTTTCTTTGTCAAAGTCTTAAAGAGGATGGACATAGACTTACAATTCTGCCTGTTTAGTTACAAGTGCTATCTTAGTAAAAGTTAACTTTTCTCACTCAAGCTTACCAGTTGCTCTTTGAGAGATTTTTCCAGCCTATTAATGTTTTACGAGCTTGACTTTCTAAGAAGTCACAGCTAGCTACAGCAAGTTTTGCTGATATCACTGAAACAGTGCCATTAACTTCGCCATGAAAATATTCAAAAGATGATGAATCAAAGCCATTGATGGCATAAGAGAAAGGTATTTACCTAAGAGCACTTGAATTGCAGGTGGTTCGTCATTGTTTCTCAGCCTGCCTTATAAATCAGAAATCTGATCCTTAAATAATTCTTAACCTTCAGGGGATAATAACTGAAAGAACCAGATGCAGAGCAGCAATACTAATTTGCTAAAAAAGGAACTATCCTCGGACAGACATAAAAACACCTATTGCCATTAATGCAATTCCAACAAATCGTTGTGCTGAAATCGGATGATATGCAGCGCCCAACAAACTGAAATGGTCAATGATTGCCATAGAAATAATTTGTCCTAACAGCACAAACGCAACGGCATTTCCAACACCGAATTTAGGTGCAATCCAAGTCATACCAAGTACATAGAAGACAACAAACAATCCGCCCAGATAGTTATAAAATGGGATTGAACTCTCCACAACCAGATTAGGAATTTTCCCCGACAAAAGCATCACCCCAAGGCAGGCGAAAATGCCTACCGATAATGCAATAATTGCAGCCAGTACCGGATTTTGAAGTCTTGCTCCAAGATTTCCATTCAAAGCCGCAAAAACCGGAATTCCCAAACCCACCACGAGCATAAAGGCTGCATAAAATATTGGATGGTCTAACACGTTCATATATTTATTCTTTCAACATATGTTTTTATTTCCTAAATTATATGCAATAGCTGGGACAATTTTGGATATTGCTGAGTGGTAAAGCCTATTTCTTATAAAACAAACCGATTGATGTCATATCTTGTGTTCTCCTAAACTACTTATCCGAAACCAAGAGAAACACCTACTCATCCTCCTCTCAGTTACATGTCATGACTAGTGAATTAAAACAAGAAGATTTGGAGCAAGTCCAAAAACTGTGCAAGGAAGCGTGGATTGTTCCCGTTAACAATCCCACGAATGAGGATTTTCGAATAAAGGAATTGAAAAGTCTGGGGATGCTGGAAAAGGATTTGGAGAAAGATTGAGGCTACTCATCCTTAACCGAAGTGGTAACCTACCTGACCGGATGTAAACTCTGTTTCATTAACATTTTGGGTTCGGCAGTTCAACGCTGTAAAGTCGCCTACGGGTTAGCAAGGAAGAAATAATAAGTATACCGTGGAAAATACGCATCGGTATCCATTCTGGACCGTTGATTGCGGGTACATCTGGTAAAGCATTCGACATTTGGGGTGCTGCGGTTAACATTGCCTCCTGCATAGAAAGCAACAGCGAACCTGACAAAATTCACATTTCAGAGAAGACAAAGGATTATCTGGAAGGGGTCGGTCAACTGACTTCTCGTGGAAAAATCTCACTTAAAGGCAAGAGTGTCCTGGAGTACCTTTTTTCTGGAATCACCCAATTCATGAGATTAACATAAATACTAAGTCACCAAACCCTTTAGAATAGAAAGCTATTTAGAGAACTATTTTGACAATTTATTAGGCATCTATCAGTCCTGATATTCATCTCAGAACTAACGCCTCTTATTTAAGCTATTCCAACAAAGAACAAATCCAATTTACTTATTTGATAAAAGACTCTATAATTACTAACTTAATAATAACTCAGCTATCCATAATATTTTAATTCTATTGAGTGAGTTATTTTGGGTTACGAATGGGGGGTATATTTACATATAGTTAATTATTTATTATGTAATATAAGTAACTTTATACCTAAATGTGGATGACTCTCCTTCCTCCAGCCTTCCGATCCAGGTCTTCCAAAATTATCCATCTTATTTACGTAAGAAATATTTTATGCTGATGGCAGGCATGACTTTTCAATAATCTCAAATAAAAAATCAAATGGAACTTAAAGATAAAGTAGTTATTGTAACCGGCGCTGCTCAGGGGCTGGGTCGTCAATTCGCATTGGCTTGCGCAGATAACGGAATGAAGGTCGCACTTGCAGATATGAATCCGGAAACCCTGGAAAAAACCCGCAAGGATTGTGAAGACATAGGAGTCGAAGCACGCGGTTACGAATTAAACGTTACACAGGAAGTAGAAGTTGAGGCGGTTTATTCACAGGTGGTAAGTGATTTTGGTACACTTGACGCCACAATCAATAACGCCGGAATTTTGCGTGACGGACTCCTCGTTAAAGTTAAGGAAGGCAAAGTTCAAAAATTCTCCATGTCCAAATGGCAGGCTGTGATTGACACAAATCTTACCGGTGTTTTTCTTTGTGCCCGCGAAGCCGCAGCTCATTTTGTGGAACAGAAAAAACCTGGAGTGATCATCAATATTACCAGTGTCGCCCGTTCCGGAAATTTTGGACAAAGCAATTATTCCGCGGCTAAAGCAGGAGTTTCTGCGATGACAGTTTTGTGGGCTCAGGAACTGGCACAGCACGGAATCCGGGTAGCAGCAATTGCTCCAGGATTTACTGCGACAGAGATGGTCGTTTCTCTGCGTGAAGAAATCAAAGAGAACTTTGTAAAAAGTATTCCTCTTCGTCGTTTTGCGGAGCCGAGCGAAATGTCAGATGGAGCGCTTTTCATCCTCAAAAATGATTACTACAGCGGACGTGTACTGGAAATAGACGGTGGAGTCCGAATTTGAGTCATTTGTCAAGTGGGTCCCAAAACGCACTGCTTTACATCGTAACAGTACTGATTTGGGGTTCAAGCTGGTTGGCCATTAAGTACCAGCTTGGCTCAGTTGATCCGATGGTCTCGGTGGCATATCGTTTCCTGCTTGCTTCAGGAATATCCTGGCTCTATTGCCGATTATCCAGACGTTCAATGCGTTACAGTATGCGTGATCACGGATTCATGTTTCTGCAGGGTACAAGTCTATTTGCTCTCAATTATTGGCTGTTTTATCTCTCCGAACTAACGCTCACCAGCGGTTTGGCAGCAGTTATCTTTAGCACCATCGTTGTGATGAATACTGTGAATGGTGTCATTTTTTTGAAAAACCGTTTGGAATTACGTGTGGTGGGCGGTGCAGGACTTGGGCTTTTGGGAATAATGCTCGTTTTCTGGCCGGAAGTTACCGATTTTGAATCCGGAAGTGAAAATTTGTTTGCTGCGGCTTTAGCTGTCCTGGCTACACTCCTGGCTTCGGTAGGAAATATAGCCTCTGCTAGAAATCAACGCGAAGGGATTCCGGTTGTGCAGGCCAATACTTTCGGCATGACCTACGGAGCACTGTTGATGCTAGGCTTGTCGTGGGCCACCGGACGTGAATTTACTTTTGAAATGACACTGCCTTACGTCAGTTCGCTGGTCTTTCTCTCTGTTTTTGCTTCAATCATTGCGTTTTGGACATACCTCACACTCCTCGGTCGTGTTGGGGTGGAACGTGCCGCTTACTCAACTTTGATTTTTCCTTTGGTAGCGTTGGGATTTTCGACAGTTTTCGAGGATTACCAGTGGACGGCTTATGCCGTAATCGGTATTTTACTGATTCTCACCGGAAACCTGTTGATTCTCAAACGATCTGCATAAATCTATTCCTGCTGGATTGGAATAATTCAGATGAGTGCAGCTATTCTAATCCGCTTAATAATTATTGACTCTGTTTTGCTGCAAATTCATCGATTTTTTGTAAATGGTAGTCGATTGAATCTTGGGGCAGAAAACTGGCACGAAAGCCGTTTTTCGCAATTTCTATTAAATCTTCCCGACTTAAATTTAAGCCCTTTTGCGTGGCCAGAAAATTATCATTCATGTAACCGCCAAAATATGCTGGATCATCAGAATTTATGGTTACGCAGAGTCCGGCATCAAGCATTTCCTTGAGGTTGTGATCTTCCATTTTATCGAAAACACGTAACTTGGTATTTGAAAGTGGACAGACGGTAAGAGGCATATTATCTTTTAGCAGACGCTCCACCAGTTGTTTGTCTTCTGTACAGCGTACCCCGTGGTCAATTCGGGAAACTCCGAGTAAATCCAAGGCTTGCCAAATGTATTCCGGAGGTCCTTCCTCGCCGGCATGCGCCACTTTCCGAAGCCCCTCTTCAGAGGCCTTTGCAAATACACGTTCAAAAATTTCCGGAGGAAAACCGACTTCCGCGGAATCAAGTCCTACACCTTCAATCCAACCTCTGAACGGCAGTGCTTCCGCTAAAGTCGCTAGAGCGGCTTCTTCACTCAGGTGACGTAAGAAACAAAGTATCAGACACGAAGTAATGCCGAATTCCTGTTTGGCTTGTTCCAGGGCTTTGTGAATTCCTGTGACCACTGTTCGCATGGGAACTCCGCGGTCAGTATGTGTCTGTGGATCAAAGAAAATTTCGGCATGTTTCACATTATCGCGGTGTACCCTTTCCAGATAAGCCCAGGTCAGATCAAAGAAATCCTCTGTATGCAAGAGCACTCCCGCGCCTGCATAGTAAATATCCAAAAAAGACTGTAAATCACTGAATTCATATGCCGCACGCACTTCTTCTACAGAGGAAAACGGCAACTCAACCTGGTTACGCTCCGCCAGTTCAAACATCAATTCCGGTTCCAGTGAGCCTTCGATGTGCAAATGCAATTCTGCTTTTGGAAGTTTTTTGATAAATTCTTCAATCATCGTTTCTCCTTCTGATGGTTACTAATTACAAACATGCAATAAATTGTCTTTATTGTGAAAACAGGAATCCAGGAATTATCATGTATGTGAAATAATTGTCCTAAACCTGATGAGGGAATAAGCAACATTTTTTGCTTTAAGGTTCTTCAATATTTATTCATTTATGATTCTATCAGCTCAAACCCTGATCATTTTTAATAAATTCTATTATCATTGTATTGAGAGACTGAAATAATGTCAATACTAAA
>JACNKY010000313.1 GCA_014381795.1 Pseudomonadota bacterium
TGATAGTCAGTGAACCGCCTTCTTCAATGTTTCTAGCTGCACCAAAAAATCTTTTTGGTTTGAAAAGCGCATTTGAGTCAACACCTCCGGAAAGTATTTTTCCGCTAGGAGGAATAACTGTGTTGTAAGCACGCGCGAGTCTGGTGATTGAATCCAGTAGGATGACCACATCTCGTTGATGTTCTACAAGACGTTTTGCTTTTTCCAGTACCATTTCAGAAACTTGAACGTGACGTGTTGCAGGTTCGTCAAAGGTTGAAGCAACCACCTCTCCGTTGACTGAACGTCGCATATCAGTAACTTCTTCCGGACGTTCGTCTATCAACAAAACAATTAAATCAACTTCAGGATGATTTTCAGTGATGCTGTTTGCAATCGACTGCAGAATCATAGTCTTACCAGTTCTTGGGGGAGCAACTATAACTCCGCGCTGACCTTTACCAATAGGAGATACAAGATCAATAATCCTGGTGGTTAAATCGGCGTCTTTTCGTTCTAGGTTTAGATGTTCGTTGGGATGGAGTGGAGTGAGGTTATCGAAAAGAATTTTTTCAAAAGCCTTATTCGGATCACGGAAGTTTATTTCTTCAACTTTAAGTAACGCGTAATAGCGCTCGCTCTCTTTTGGAGGTCTGATTTGACCTGCTACCGTATCACCGGTACGTAAATTAAAACGCCTGATCTGAGAAGGAGAAACGTAGATATCATCCGGTCCAGGAAGGTAGTTGTAATCCGGTGCTCTAAGAAATCCAAAACCATCCGGAAGTGCTTCCAAAACTCCTGCTCCGTAAATGATTCCTTTACGTTTTGTCTGCGCCTGCAACAAAGCAAAGAGAAGTTCCTGACCACGCATGCTGTTCGCGTTTTCAATATCATAGTCGCGTGCAATCTGAATTAGCGAATTGATATCTTTTTTCTTCAACTCAATTAAATTGAGTGTGTCAGGTTTAGAATCATTATCTGAATTTCTTTTTGTATTGTTGCCGTCGTCATTTTCCGGCTGAATTTTAGGCATGCGTAATTTCTCAGGAGGTTATTTAATAATGGGATCTCGATTAATAGAGACCATACTATGGTGTGTTAAATTAATTGGGAGGATGATGATTTTTAACGTATTTGCAGAAAATTCAATTTACAAAAAGCGTAATTAATGATTTTAAAATAAAGTGGGTAAGAAACTGTCTTGTGTGGATATACTTGAAATAGAATTGAAATTATCAAAAGTAGGTAGTTACAACTTCGCTAATATTTATATTTTTGTCAAGTGTTTTTTTGAATAAATGCATTTTACCATATCTGTGATACGTACATCAAAGCAAAATTTTCCTGACCATACATAGTATCTTAACTGTTTTTTTTCTTTTTTGGAAGATACAAATCAGTGATCGTACCTTCAAAAGCCTCTGCAGCAAAGGCGACGGTTTCAGAAAGTGTAGGATGAGGATGTATCGTCGAGGCTAGATCCTCTGAGTCACAGCCCATCTCAATCGCCAGGACACCTTCTGCAATCAAATCACCTGCATTTGGTCCGACAATTCCAACACCTATGACACGCTTAGTGCCTTCTTCAAAAATAACTTTGGTCATTCCTTCACTACGTCCCAGAGACAAACTACGCCCACTTGCGGCCCAGGGGAAATTTCCTTTTCCAAAAGCAATACCTTCTTTTTTGGCCTGCTCTTCCGTAATTCCTGCCCAAGCGACTTCTGGATCTGTATAGGCCACCGAAGGGATGGTACGGGCATCAAAATGACTTTTCATTCCAGAAATAACCTCTGCCGCGACTTTTGCTTCGTGAGTTGCTTTGTGTGCCAACATCGGCTGCCCAACAATATCTCCTATTGCAAATATATTTGAGACATTAGTACGCATTTGCGAGTCAGTCTTTATGAAACCTCCTTCATCTACAGCAACACCGGCTTTTTCAGCAGCAATCCGTAAACCATTTGGGGTACGACCCACAGAGCTGAGAATTCGATCAAACATCTGTGGTTTTTCCGGCGCATTTTTTCCTTCAAAATGTACTTTCAATCCTTTTTTCTGAGCTTCCACTTTTGTCACTTTAGTTTCCAGCCAGATATTTTCATACTGTTTTGAAATCAGCTTTTGAAACGGACGCACAATATCACGGTCCGCACCTGCCATCAATCCGTCTAGCATTTCCACTATGGTGATTTTAGAACCCAGTGCATGATAAACCGTGGCCATTTCCAGACCAATTATGCCTCCGCCTATCACCAGCAAATGTTCGGGAATAGCAGTCAGTTCCAATGCACCTGTTGAGTCAATGATACGTGGATCTTCCGGCAGGAAAGGTAATTTAACCGGTTGTGAACCTGCGGCAATAACTGCGTTTTCAAAATGTATCGTGCTTTTTTTGGCTTCAGCATTAGTGACACAAAGATGATTCTGATCCAAGAACTCACCAACTCCACTGACGATTTGTACCTTGCGTTGTTTGGCCAGACTTTTCAAACCAGTGGTCAGTTGATTTACAATTCCGTTTTTCCATTCACGTAGTTGATCCAGATTAATTTTTGGTTTAGCAAAAGAAATCCCATGTTCGTTCATCGACTCAGTTTCATCGATTACTTTTGCAGCATGGAGCAGAGTTTTGGACGGTATACAACCCACATTTAAACACACTCCACCTATACGCTTGTAACGTTCCACTAAAACTACGTTCTGCCCCAGATCAGCTGCACGAAATGCCGCAGTGTAACCACCGGGTCCTGAACCAAGCACCAGCACATCACAGCTTATGTCAGCTTTTCCAGAATAGGATTCTGCAGCTTCGGGAGCAGGCGTTGATTCTACACTTTTCTCTGCGGAGGCTACTTTTTCATTTGACTGCTTGTTATTTTTTTCAGTTGATATTTCAGTCTCTTCCATTTTCAAAATCAATGTTCCTGCAGAGACTTTATCACCTACTTTTACCTTTATTTCACGGACAACTCCAGCAGTTGGTGAAGGAACTTCCATTGTGGCTTTATCACTTTCCACAGAAATAAGAAGATCTTCAGGAAGAATCTTATCGCCAATTTTACAAATTATTTCGATAATTTCCACATCCTGAAAATCACCAATATCCGGGACTTTTATGTCAGATAAGCTCATAGTGACATCCTCCGTAAATCACCCAGAATATTGCACAGGTCCACCATAAAACGTGCTGCCTGGGCTCCATCAATCACCCGGTGGTCGTAAGTCAAATCCAAAGGCAGCATCAACCGCGGCAAAAATTCACTGCCGTTCCAAACAGGCATCATTCTGGAACGAGTTACGCCGAGAATTGCAACTTCCGGAGCATTCACCAGCGGTGTAAAAGAAGTCCCGCCGATTCCGCCTAAACTGGAAATACTGAAACAACCACCCTGGAGATCGCTGCTTTTTAATTTTTTTGTGCGGGCACGTTCACCAAGCTCGCCCAATTCTTTTGCCAGCTCAAGCAAACCTTTATGTTCCACATCTCTGATTACCGGAACTACCAAACCTTCAGGAGTATCAACTGCAACTCCAATGTGCAGATACTTCTTCAAGACTATATTTTCACGGTCAGCAGTTAATGATGAATTGAAATTAGGATGTTTGCGGATTGCCACCGCAGATGCTTTCAGCAAAAAAGCAAGAGCAGTAACCCTCACACCCTGCTTTGCAGCTTCGTCTTTGAGTGATTTACGGAAATATTCAAGTTCCGTAATATCTGCTTCATCGTGATGAGTCACTATTGGCAGGTTAAGCCAGCTTCGATGTAGATTTATGCCGGTCTTCTTTTTGATCCGTGAAAGCGGCTGAATTTCAACTGGACCAAACTTACTGAAATCTATTTCTGGCATTTCCGGAATTCCAGTACCTGCTGCTACTGTACTTCCGGAAGCTATTCCTCCCAATGCCTGCTTTACAAATTCCTGAACGTCTTCTTTGGTGATCCGCTGCTTGCGTCCTGAACCCTGGACACGGCTCAAGTCCACTCCTAATTCACGGGCGAATTTACGGATGGATGGACTGGCGTGTGCCCGTAAAAATTCTTTTTGTTCAACAGGCATCATCATTGGTGGTGGAAGCCTAACACGTTCTGCAGTACTCGATTCTGAACTTACTGACTCTGCTTTGACAATAGCAGCGTCCGAGATTTTTTCCGGTGCAGTTTTGAGAGTGGATGAAGTTGATGATGCTGTTTCTTGAGCTATTTTCTCGGCTGTTTCTCTTGATGTTTCCGGAGAATCCTGTTCAATTTCTTCAACCTTTAAAGTAAGAATCAGGCCGTCTTGTGAAACTTTGTCTCCGGCTTTTATTTTTAAATCTTTTACTGTACCAGCGAAGGGAGAGGGCACATCCATTGAAGCTTTATCGCTTTCCAATGTGATCAAAGGATCTTCCACTGCAACCTTGTCCCCGGACTTGACCAGCACTTCAATAACTTCAACTGCGTCAAATTCACCTATGTCTGGAACAAGTACGTCTTTAATTCTGCTCATGCGGATTCTCCTCAGGCCAACAATGGATTATTTTTTTCGGTGTCAATTCCGTATTTTTTTAAGGCAGACTTCACCGTTTTAGCTGAAATGCCGCCTTCTCCAACAAGTGAGTTTAATGCCACTACAGTAATATAAAAACGGTCCACCTCGAAATGTTTACGCAGAGCTTCTCGCGAATCACTCCGGCCGAAACCATCTGTTCCAAGCACAGCATAAGATCTAGGTACATAAGCTCGTATCTGGTCTGCAAATAGTTTTACATAATCAGTTGCTGCGACTACAGGCCCTTCAGTACTTTCAAGACATTGTGTTACATGGCACTGGCGAGCCTTTTTATCCGGATGCAGCAGGTTCCAGCGTGAAACTTCGTCTCCGTCACGTTTCAATTCATTAAAACTGGGGCAACTCCAGATATCCGCCTGTACCTTAAAGTCTTTTTCCAGTAAGTCTGCGGCAGCGATCGCTTCACGCAGAATAGATCCTGAACCTAATAACTGTACTCTAGTTTTTCCCTTTTTAGCCTTTTTAAACAAGTACATGCCTTTTACAATGTCTTTTTCTTGCCCCTTGCTAAGACCGGGATGTGAATAATTTTCATTCATCGTAGTGATGTAATAAAACACATTTTCCTGTTTTTTGAACATACGCTGCATTCCGTCCTGCAGAATCACCATCAGTTCATATGAAAAAGTAGGATCATAAGAAACACAGTTAGGCACATTTCCGGCCATGATTTGACTGTGACCGTCTTCATGCTGCAAACCCTCCCCGTTAAGCGTGGTACGTCCGGAAGTTGCACCGATCAAAAATCCGCGTGCCTGCATATCACCTGCGGCCCAAACCAGATCACCAATCCGCTGGAAACCGAACATAGAATAGAAGATGTAAAACGGAATCATCTGCATTCCGGTATTGGTATATGCTGTCGCTGCTGCAATCCAGGAAGACATTGCACCGTCTTCAGTGATGCCTTCTTCCAATAATTGACCGCTCTGATTCTCCTTGTAGTACATGAGTTGATCACGGTCAACTGGTTCATATTTCTGCCCCTCATGTGCGTAAATTCCGATTTGGCGGAACATCCCTTCCATACCAAATGTTCTTGCTTCATCAGGCACAATCGGCACGATACGCTGGCCGATATTCTTGTCTCTGCACAATAATGTCATTGCCTGCACAAGTGCCTGCGTTGTTGAAATTTCCCGCTCGCCGGTATCCTGTAATAAACGCTCAAAGACAGTCAAGGCTGGAATTGTCAGCGAGTCGCCTTTTAATCTTCGAACGGGGAGATATCCGCCAAGAGAAGTACGGCATTCCTGTAGATAGGCAACTTCAGGGGCGTCATCTGGCGGTCGGTAAAACGACATTTGCTCTACTTCTTCGTCGGAAATTGGCACCCGGAAACGGTCCCTGAAACTTGTCAGGTCAACCATTTTCATTTTCTTCTGGGAGTGAGTAATATTGATCGCTTCTCCTGAACCGCCCATGCCGTATCCCTTGACTGTCTTGGCCAGAATCACCGTTGGCTGATCAGTGTGATTAACAGCAGAATAGTAAGCTGCGTAAATTTTGTGAGGGTCGTGCCCGCCGCGGTTCAGTCGCCAGATATCTTCATCCGACATATTGGAAACCATCTCCAGCAGTTCAGGATATTTACCAAAAAAATGAGCCCTTGTATAAGCACCTCCTTTCGCTTTGAAAGCCTGGTATTCGCCATCAATCGCTTCGTCCATACGTTTACGCAGCAAGCCCTCTTTATCGCTCTCTAGCGAAGGATCCCAGTA
>JACNKY010000316.1 GCA_014381795.1 Pseudomonadota bacterium
AAGTCTCAAACAAACTCCGGAATCAGAGGTGATAGACGCTTGGTTATTTCAAAAAATACGCGTTTTACTGAAGTCCGAACGGCATAAGGAAGCAATTGTCAATATCCGCATATTGCTAAAACTTCCGGAAAGAAATTTTTACCTGAGTTCACTGCGTGAAAATATTAAGAGTGAATTCAGTACTGACAAAGAAGTCCTACAAATTTTCAATCTGCTGCATGACACTCGTAAAAATCACAAATGGTTTCTCACGGATTATGAAATACACTCACTTTATCTTCGTGGAGCAAAACTGAAAGCTGTAAAGCTTGAGCACAAATATAAGGTCTTAGGCTGGCAGTATCCTCTTGATCATAAAGCTGCTGTGCTCTCCCACAAAGACTTGACTGCAGATGAGCTTAAAAAAATATCTCCGGCCGAGTTATCACGTCGTATCAGAAGTCTCTCAAAACTCGGATTGGACATGTATCTGATTAAACACCTTCCACAATTGAGGAATGGAAGAAGCAGAAAGGTCGTGAAAAAACTTGGAGAAGCCTATCTAAAAGCACTTTTCGATGAAAAATATTATGCTCGAATAATAAAACTGCAGCAAAATGGAACTCTATCAAAAAAATGGGTTTTGGGAAAAGAATCCCAGTTCTACTGGACGGCACGTTCCTACATTAAACGCAAAAATATACCTGCAGGAAGGAGTGCTATTTATAATCTTGAAAAACTTAATCATAAAGCAAAACAGTTGCCGGTTTTGTTTGATAATATTGCCTCCCGTTATCGTTTGGATAAAGAAATTCGCAAGGCACAGTTCTGGTGGGATCGTCTGCTCCTCCATTTCCCTAAACACCGACTTGCCGCGAAGTCAGCATGGGAACTCGCTTGGTCATATCAACAGCAAAAGAATACCAATAAAGCACTGGAATACATTACAAAGGGGCTTAAGACAAGAATATATAATTCTGAAATGAAAGCAAAGCTGTTATTCTGGCAGGGACAATTGTTACAAGAAAGCGGACGTCCTGAACTTGCCGCAAAAAGTTTTAAAAAACTGATTCTTCGACAACCTAACACCTATTACGGAATGCGCCTGATTTCTGGAGAAGATATTCCTGAAAGTATTTTATCCGTAATCAAAACACGTAAAGCAAAACTTTACGCAGAACCAACTGAGAAACTCAACCAGAAAACCAAAGATTTGCTGAAGAGGACAGAGTTCCTTTTTGATATTGCAGAACCGGAGCAGGCACTCAAAGAATTGTTTGCTGGCCTAGGGCGTTATAAAAACAGCACACGCAATTGGCATGTGAGTCATCTGCTTCACCGCAGAGGAGAGTATCATTCTGTACTCAGGGTGATTGCCAATTATTATCTGCCGCACCTTGTAACTCTGGAAGTTGGCGAACATCCGCTCTGGGAACTGGCATACCCCAGACCTTACTGGTCCCAGTTGAAGAGTTATGCAAACCAGGCCGGAATTGATCCGTATTTTGCGTTGGCAATCATGCGTGAAGAAAGTCACTTTGATCCACAGGCATTGTCATCAAGCAAGGCCATGGGGTTGATGCAACTCATGCCGGCAACAGCAAAATTCGTAGCACGTAAACAGAAAATAAAACTCAGTGAAATAGCTGAAATCTTTAATCCTGAATTGAATACTCGTCTTGGTACACTTTATCTGGGAAGTCTTGCAGACAGATTCAAATCTGAATTGATTTACACTGCGGGAAGTTATAATGCAGGTCCTAACAATATGCTCAAATGGATCAAGCGCTGGAGAGGAAAATCAATTGACGCATTTGTTGAACAAATACCATTCTCAGAAACCAGAAAATATGTTAAAAGAGTTTACAGAAGCTACAAGCTGTACAAACAAATCTACAGTTCATAAATTTCAGAAAATGACTCATTAACATCATTTATTAATAATCTAAAATAATCTCGCTATCAGGGAGCTTTTTCCCTTGATATGTTATGTCCATTGGTTATTATACGCATTTGTCCATTCTTTTAAAATTCCAACTTTTTAAAACACCTTGTTTAACAAACGGAGCATTTTGCGGAAATCAAGTTGGTGATGTCTTTGCAAATTTTTTGCGGTAGCTTCAAATTCCTTCTTTTCAGGAATTTTTGATAGTTGACTGCCGTAAAGAATCATATTGCCTTTCTGATTAGCACGCGCCTCCAGAACTTGGGAAAAAGTTGATTTCCACTGCTCACGCATTTCCTCAAAATCTCCGGTCACTGTCCATAGATTTCCCACAAGCCAGCTGTCATAATGTAGACAAGCTCGTAGTTTGTGTAAAAAATCAATCCGCGTAAGCTCTTCCGGAGCACCATAATCACCGAAAGCATCCAGGATAATGAGATCAAATTTCTCTGCCAGAGTTGGAACAAGCTCAGTTGCGTCTGCACACAGTACACGTAAACGTTTGTCACGAGGAAGATCAAAAAATCTGTGTGCCGCCTCAATAACTCCTGAATTGATTTCGATGATGGTTTGCTGAAGTTCAGGAAACTCACGGTGCATCCAGCGGACAATGCTGCCCCCTCCAAGACCTAAATGCAGAACTGACTTTGGTTCAGGACAGAAAAGCAGTCCCAGCATCATGAAACGTGAATACGGCAATACCAAATGATCCGGACGAATTTTTGAAAATACGCTCTGCATGATATGGTTTCCGAAACGTAATTCGCGACGATCCTCTTTTTCCCAAACCTGAACCGTTACTCCGGAATCCTTGCTTTCCCAGATCAAACGTTCCTGCTTAGTTCCACTCAGTATTTTAAGAATATTCAAGATTTCAGCTCAAATGTCAAAGGTCAAAGAGTAAAGACTTTAAAATTAAACGGTAGGGTCTGATTAGCACATGACTGACAAAAATTATTACTCCAGCTTTTCCAAATGTGAAACTACGTCCATTTGGCTAACCAGCCATTTTTCATTCCAGACTAAACGGAATATCCCTGTGTTCTTGATCAGAAAACTTGTGGGGGCATCGAGAGAAAGCCCAAGTGTGTGTTTCATTAAAACCCTCACGACTCCTCCGTGCGTCACCATCACAACTCTTTGCTCCGGATGTCTGAGACGTATTTCTTCAATGAATTCCAAAGCCCGATCCAGAACCTGCTGTGTGCTTTCGCCTTCATTGATCACATAGTTTGCGCCTTCAGTTTTGAAAAGACGATAGACTTCGGGGTGTCGTTCCTTTGCTTCAGCGGATGTTAAGCCTTCAAAAACGCCAAGATTTTTTTCGCGGATACGTTGATCAAACTGCAGAGTATGTCCTGAATATTGAGTTATTGCTTCCGCAGTTTGCCGAGCGCGTAGAGAATCGCTGGAGTAAATGTGGTCAAAGGACACGTTTTTCATCCATTCGCCAAGCGCCTGAATTTGCCCCCTGCCGACTGCAGAAAGAGCGCTGTTGGAATGTCCCTGCATGCGTAGCTGAGAATTCCATTCAGTCTCGCCGTGTCGGATTAAAATAATTTCAGTTTCTTTCATAATTTACTAATGTTGATTTAATTGTTTATGCTCTTGATATAAAACAGATTTAAATACTTTACTTACTTTGTTCATAAAACTCATTATCAGTATTCCGCATGGTCAACAGGTAAATTCTGCAGACTCAGTTGAAAATCCACAAAAACCTTGTCATCCTGCAAATGACACTTGAGGCATGCGCCAACCTGCCTAATTTTAGCAATTTCAGTTGTGTTAAAACTTCGGTCACCTTTTTTAGCAGCTTTTCCCGGCTGTTTTGCCTTTTCCGCAATCCAGCCCAAAGGCACACTCCATTCCGGATGTTCCGGAAAAGCTGCATGACCCCGTATAATTCCTAATGCCGCGTCATTATTGTGACAGCTTTCGCAGGAACGTACTTTAAGCTGAGTTGTGTGCGGTGACAATGAGGCAAAAATCTGTTTCCGTACACTTACTGATTCCTGAGAAGTCTGCAAAATCAGATTCATTCCTGGCACAAAAGGTGTGATACGATTTTCTCCTGTTACACCCAAAGCCGGAATTCCGGATTCAACGGCCCAGCGTTTTTCAATCCAGCGTCCGGGAGTACGCTTCTGTTTCAAGTGATCCCACTGAGTTTGTTGCGGATCATATTCAATGTGACAACCGTAACATTGTGGAGCCCACGACGCATGACAGCTGTCGCAACTGAGACGTTCATGACCTATAAGTTCATGCTGTTGTCCTGAACTCATCAGCGGAATCTCCATCTTTTTTCCGGATATTTTTCCTTTTAAAAACCGTCCGCCATTTTCTTCCCAAAGATGAAAAAGCGGGGTACCGTTTTTTTCACTGACAATGATCGAGCCATTAACTGCGGTATGAAAATTATCCGGATACAAAGCGGAATAAAGTGCTTCCCTTGCCTGAAGTTGAGAGAGCGGTTTGCGGAAAAGTTTTTTAGCATGACAATCCGTACATTGGATGTCCAACTGGGCTTCGTGCCGTTTACCTGAACCCATCACACCACGTACTGTATGACAGTCGATACAAGCCATTCCGGCTTTGCTGTGAACATCAAGCGGAAGTTTTTTTACTAATCTACCGTCCGCAAGTTTACCGAAATTTGCAGAATTTTTCTGATCGTACTTTTCAGTTTCCGCTAATCCTACGTAATTCAGTGAAATACGTCCTGAGCGACTGTGACAACCAAAACAACGATCATTGTCCACACGTACTGTAAGAGCAGGATGGGCGGAATCTGTGTGAGTCTGCAAATGACAGGCAGCACAGCCTCCTCCACGGTCCAGCAAATTTTGCTGATGGTTTTTTCTTGCTGAACCTAAATGGCAGGAAACGCAAAGTTTCCGCAAATAAGAGTCTGCTCCTTTTTCACTTAAGCACTGGTTTAAATCAGGCTGGATTTGCTTTTTATGTTTTTCACCAAACACCCTGCGTGTAGTGGAGAGCATACCGTCCAGAGTGTTCATCAGCGAATTTTTCACTAGCGGAATCAGCTCTGCATGGCATCCAGATTGTCCGCATGATTGTTCAACTGTCTGCATCCTGCCAGGATATGCTTCTAGATTTTGATGAGCTTTTTCCTTTGTTTTTGCGCTAGCGTTACCAGCATGACAGGACGTGCAGCCTATTTCTTCAGGATTATGAAACGTTGACATACCGCTATTTTCAATATGACAACTAAGGCACTGTTCTTCAGCTGATACAGGGAAGATAAAAGCATGATACAGGATCAGCAGAAAGATGATTTTAACCGCTGTTATCATCGTTCGGATTGTCATGCAGTTTGATCAATCTCCGCATTTCATCCAGTAAAGTTTCTTTGAATTCCGAGCGCTGTAAACCTATTTGCATTGCAGAAGTCAGAAACCCCAGCGGATCTCCCAAATCATAACGTGTACCCTCAAATTGGACCGCTGAAACGTGACCTTGTGACGCCATATGGTTGATAGCTTCCGTTTGTGTGAATTCACTTTTTGAGGAGTGGCTTTTGTCGCTGGCTCTCAATGAGTCAAAAAGTTCAGGTGTATAAAGGTAACGTCCGAAAGAAACAAAACGACTTGGAGCATTACCGCTTGCTGGTTTTTCAACCATTTTGTTGACTTTCATAATTTTACCTTCACCATCCGGTTCTATTACACCGTAACGCCATAATTGATCTTCCTCCAATTCCTGCACACTCAAAACAGTGTTGCCAGTTTTTTCCCAGGTTTCAATCAGTTGTTTGGAGAGAGGTTTTTCACCTAATACAATATCATCCGGATAGGCCACCACAAACGGTTCATTATCCACAAAGGGTTCCACCAGCATCAACGCGTTTCCTGTGCCCATCATGTGCTGCTGACGTAACGTGAAAATATTGGCCTCAATCGGTTTGATCACTTCCAGTTTTTCAAATTGATTGGACTGCGAAAACGCGGAAGTCAATTCTACCTCACGGTCAAAATAATCCTCCATCACTTTTTTTCTACGTGACGAAACTAGCAGAATGTCCTGTATCCCTGAATCAACCATTTCCTGGACAATGAAATCAATCGCCGGACGATCAATCAGCGGAAACATTTCTTTGGGAATAGTTTTTGAGGCAGGTAAAAAACGGGTCGCGTATCCAGCGGCTAAAATTACACCTTTCATTGGTATTTTTTTTAATATGTTTTAAGTTTGCTTCAGCAGTCTGCAGTTGTAAGCATTTTGTTCAGACAGTTTTTTATCAAGAAAAATAGTGTGAAATCAACTCATTTCTTCCAATAAATTAAGTGCGGTTGTTTCGTCTATCAC
>JACNKY010000317.1 GCA_014381795.1 Pseudomonadota bacterium
AACACAGACACAAGGAAACGCCTGTTGTTTTGGCACGTAATCTTGGACGCAAGGAGGAGCAATTGAGAGTTGTTTCCTTAGAAAATCTGGACCCAACTCAAGTTGATATGCTGACGGTAGTTCTGGTAGGCTCAAGTCAAACCCGCCGACTTCAACTGCCAAATGGAGAGGTCAGGGTTTATACTCCGCGTGGTTATGCGGACAAATCCAAAGCCTGAAAAAATACAAGAAAAATTACCGCTAAGAACACTAAGAACTACAAGAAATTTCCTTTGCAGTCTTCACGTACTTAGCGGCTAAAATTAGAAATCATAAATCAGAAATAAAATGACAGTACACTTTATCGGAGCAGGACCCGGAGCGCCGGATTTGATCACAATTCGTGGACGTGACTTAATCGCAAAATGTGAGGTTTGCCTTTATGCAGGTTCCTTGGTTCCACAGGAAGTGGTGGCTTTTGCACCGCAGGGCGCGTTGGTGCGGGACACAGCACCACTGAATTTGGATGAAATAATTGCGGAAATCAAAACTGCGCATGATGCAGGTAAAGATGTAGCGCGTGTGCATTCCGGAGACCCTTCAATTTACGGAGCGACTGCAGAACAAATGCGTCGGCTGGATGAGCTTAAAATTCCTTATGACGTTACTCCCGGAGTTTCGGCATACGCGGCGGCGGCGGCGGAATTAAAACAGGAATTGACTTTGCCTGAAATCAGCCAGACTGTCATTGCCACCCGCACCACCATGCACGCTTCCGCCATGCCGGAAGGTGAGGAACTCTCAAAACTGGGAGCTATTGGCGCAACGTTGGCCATTCATTTATCGGTGCGAAACCTCAAATTTGTGCAGGATGAACTGATTCCGCATTATGGTGAGGATTGTCCAGTCGTGGTGGCTTATCGGGTGACTTGGCCGGATCAACAGTTCATTCACGGAACACTGGCTGACATACGTGAAAAAATGCGAAAATCGAAAATCAGCCGTACCGCTTTAATTCTGGTTGGAAGAGTTTTTGCTGAACATAATTTCCGCGACAGTGTTCTCTATGATCCGCAACATGTGCATGTACTACGGCCAAAGAAAAAAATAAAAAATTGAAGCATCGGCTCGATGATACAACGTCTAAATCTTTACTTTGAAGTTCTGCCGGAAAGGCTGAGTCGCTGGCGCTGGTGGGTGTTGCTACTGTACGTAATCCTGATGACTTTTTTGGCGGCTGGAATTCCGCGATTCGCTTTCACGTGGGCGAATGATGATATGTTCGGTAAAGACGATCCAGTGCAAATTTCGCTGGACCGGATCAAAGATCTCTTCGGCGGTACGGTAACTCTCGGTATGGTTTACAAACCAGTGGATGGCGATCTTTTTTCGGAGAGAAGCCTGGGTGCTTTGAAGAACGTCCACGATGTTTTAGCTGCGGAAGCTGAACGTGGTGCAGATAATCCAGAAAATTCTCTGCGCTTGCTGAATGAAGTTGAATCCCTGTTTAATACCAGCTTTACTGAAGTAGATGGAGACAGCATCCGCTTCCGAGACTTCATCGGTGAGGAACTTCCTTCAAGTCCGGAACAGAGTCGGTTGCTGCGAGAACAAGCGCTCAATGAACCTGAGTATCCGCGTGTTCTGGTTTCGGAGAACATGGAGTATGGAATGCTCGTGTTGAGAACAAACCTCGATGCCGTTCCGCTCAGAGACGATGAGTTCGATGAACTGAAAGGTTTTGAGGAAAACGAGCTTGAAGGACAGGACGAACATGAACCGCAATTTGTTGATCATGGGTTGGAGGATTATGCGGATTTTGAAAAGCAAGTCTGGAGCCTGTTGAGTGAAGAACGCTTTAGCAAGGACCTTGTGTTCATGCATCCCAGTTGGGGAGCATTTTATCAGAACGACGTCTGGGCAGTGGAATATCAAAGAGCTCTTCTCATTTCGCTCATCGTCAGTCTGCTACTGACCTGGCTACTGTTGGGTTCATTACGCGCGGTGATCTGGCCAATCGTGATTTTTGTTTCAAGTATTGTTGGCGTTCTTGGTCTGGCAGGCTGGACGGGCTGGCCCATCGACCTTTCACTCTACATCGCATTCGGACTTGTCAGTGTGGCCGCAATTGCGGACGTGGTTCACGTCTTGTCAGGATACCTGTTTTTTCATCAGCAGGGACAGCATCACAGTGAAGTACTGCGCTCCGTCTTCAGCAAAACTGCGTTGGCTTGCTTGCTGACAAGCATAACTACTGCGATCGGCGTTTTTTCCCTCTTTTTCATTAAGCTACGTGTAATCCAGACGATGGGTTTGCTGGGTGGAATCGGCGTGATGTTTGCTTTTATGCTGACCATTTTTCTGCTCCCAGTCCTGTTGAACTGGTTTCCTCCGCGTCCCCTGAAAAGCAATGAAAAGCCTAAAGTTACTCTACTTCTGGGAGGCGTAAAGAGTTTGCTTAACGGGATTGAAAGAGTGAGTACGGATTATCCGAAGGGTGTAATTGTCTTTTTTGCCGTAGCAGGAATGCTGTTGATTCTTGGAATAACGAGGATTGAAATCGACACGGTATTTTCAGAATATTATCCGCCAGAATCGCCAGTTCGCAGGACGATAAGTTTGATGGATGAGCAGTTCCTCGGTACCGGAAATATGGAAATCCTCCTTGAAACTGAATCAGCAGGTGTCTTTCGAGATCCGGAGGTGCTTCTTGCACTTGAAGAAGTCAAGCAATGGATTGAAACGAAATATCCGAAACTGATTACTCATAACTGGACGCTCAACAATCAACTCAAACAGACTCACCGTAAACTGAATGAAAATCGCGAAGAATTCTATAACGTGCCGGACAATCCTGAACTTGTGTCGCAGTTGCTGGTGCTAATAGAAGGTGGTGATTACGAAAACCTGGAACGCTTGGTTTCGCTGGATTATGCAAATGCGCGGATGAGTATGTCACTGAAAACAATTGGTTCAAAAAAGTCGGTTGAACTGCTCAAGGTTGTTCAACCTGGAATTGAAAAAATTCTCTTACCTCTGAAAGAGCGTTATCCCGAATTGAAGGTAACATTAACCGGTGGAGTTGGAGCTTGGGCCAGAGTGTTTGACGCAATCAGTTGGTCTCAGGTTTACAGTTTTGGACTTGCATTCCTTATTATCTCGCTGATCATGTTTGGCATTTTCGGATCACTGAAACTAGGACTGGTGGCAATTCTGCCGAATACGTTTCCGATGCTGACAGTCTTTGGGTTGATGGGTTGGCTGGACTTTAACCTTGATATTACCACGTTGATGACCGCACCAATCATCATCGGAATTGCAGTGGACGACACGATTCATTTTATCACACACTACCGATTGTCATTGCTCAAAGGAGCAAGCATTTCTGAGGCGATTCATTCCACCCTCCACGAAGTAGGACAGGCAATCATTTTCACAACCTTGATTCTGATGTCGATTTTTATCTTTTTTATCCCGGTGAGTCACGTTGGAGTTTCACGCTTCAGTATTCTCGCCGTGATCGCGGTTTTTTCAGCCTTGCTTGCGGATTTGTTTTTGCTACCGGCACTTTGTCGTGTTTTGCGTGTACGGGTTTAGTCCAGGAAATAATCAGAATCACGCCGATTTGTTTTGAACTATCCAGTCCAAAACTTGATTTACTTTCCAGCATTGATCAGTGGAATTCACTACCGGTCTGGCTACCATCAGCACAGGAATTTCCAATTTACGGGCCGCCTCAATTTTTGCGTAGGTAGAATCACCGCCGCTGTTTTTGGTGACTAAAAGTGAAATTCGATACTGCCGAAACAAGGCCAGTTCATTTTCCATTGTGAAAGGTCCGCGTGCATGTAAAAAAGTCGCATCCTCCCAGGCGGAAGTTCCGTTTTTGGAAACAACATTATCCGGAAGCTCTATTGTACGCACCACAAATTGACATTTGCTGCATTGCTGAAAAAGCTCCAAACCTCGATTTCCCGTGGTCAGGAAAACGATTTCCTTCGATATTCCGGAATTCGTTTCTAGAAACCCGGATTGTAAATAATCAGCGGCGGCTGGCAAATCCGGAACCTCGATCCACTGATCTCCGCTTTGTTTTAGCCACGGTGGACGAGTAAAACGCAAATACGGCAAACCAAGTTCCGTTGCGGCGGAAAGTGCATTTACGCTGATTTGTGTTGCATACGGATGGGTGGCGTTTACCAAAAGCGAAATTTTTTCTTGTAGCAGATATTTCTGCAATCCCAATATGCTTTTCCTGCCGGACTTTCCAACCGTACCGTAAGTCTCCGCAAATCCTCCGATCCGTACTTTACCTGCTGGAAGTTTTGGATTTCCGGTAACTCCTGCAAGAGATGTTATGATAGTCAACTGCTCCGGCGAAAACTGCTCGACCAGATATTCCGCAAGATCGTAGGCTTCACGGGTTCCACCCAGAATTAAAAGTTTTTCAGGCATGCTAGTTATCATTTTCAGCCTGTCCTACGAGTTCTCCCTGACGATTAATTACTAGCACATTAAGTTGGGTTTCTGTATTTCGCAGAGCTTTTCGCACCATCAGGCAGGCTTGTTGCGCGATAACGTCCGCCAGTGGCAGACCGGCGTTTTGTGCCAGCTTCAGGACTTCATTCGCAGTGTTGGCTGATTTTGTTTGCTCACAAAGCTGTGGGTTTGCACCGAGTTTTTTTAGTTGCTCTGCTAACTGTGAAAAATCGACCTGGCTACGCCCCGAATGTAAATCGAGATGTCCCTGCGCTAACTTAGTTAGTTTCCCGAATCCTCCACCGATTGTAAGTTTAGGCAATGGGTTTTTCCGAAAATATTTAAGCATCCCGCCCGCAAAATCACCCATATCAAGCATGGCTTCGTCCGGAAGTTGGTAGTGGTTTTGCACAAATTTTTCGCTGGTGGAACCGGTGCATCCGGCTACTTGCTGCAAACCATTGGCACGCGCAACGTCAATACCGCGGTGAATCGAATGAATCCAGGCAGAACATGAATATGGGATGACAATACCGGTTGTGCCTAAAATCGAAATTCCGCCTAAAATTCCGAGACGCGGATTCCAGGTTTTTTTCGCTAAGGCCTCGCCTTTGGCTACCGATACTGTTAGCACGACATCTCCGGTATGCTTGAATTTTTCCGCTATTTCAGCAACCACTGTGCGCATCATTTGTCGTGGAACAGGATTGATCGCAGGTTCTCCGACTTCCAACGCAAGGCCTACTTTTGTAACTGTTCCAACTCCGGAACCTGCTTTGAAAACTACTCCTTCACCGGAAATTCCAGGGCTGACAGTGACGCTGATTTCTGCTCCATGAGTCACGTCCGGATCGTCGCCTGCATCTTTGATTATACTGGCAGTTGAATAATCGACACCGTTTTCTGTGTGGTGCAGAACAAATTCCGGCTGCTCACCTTTTGGTAAAACTATGCTGACAGGAGATGAAAATTCACCTGTAATCAACGCGGAAAAAGCGGCTTTTGTTGCGGCAGTAGCACAGGTTCCTGTGGTCCAACCACGTCTGAGAGGTCCGGAGGGTTTTTCAATCATAATGCATTCGAAACTTTGCTGTAAAAATCTTGTTTATCCTGTTATTCTGACACAAGCGAAAAAGATATAAAATTATGACTTTAACGCATTTTCAAATTTTTTCAGAGCAAAAAAAGTTATGCAGTCACTTCCTTTTGAATTACCCAAGTTTGAACCGGGTTGGGTTTGGCTGGCCGGAGCAGGTCCCGGAGATGTAGGATTACTCACACTTCATGCTTTAAATGCACTTCGACAGGCGGATGTGCTGGTCTATGACGCACTCGTTGGTCAAGGAATACTGGAATTGGTTTCAGCGGATTGTGAGCTTGAATATGCGGGAAAACGCGGAGGCAAACCTTCGGCTAAACAAAGAGATATTTCTCTGCGTCTGGTAGAATTAGCGGAGCAGGGTAAGCGTGTTTTACGACTCAAGGGTGGCGATCCGTTTGTTTTCGGCAGAGGTGGTGAAGAAGCGTTGTGTTTGGTTAAGGCTGAAATTCCTTTCCGGATTATTCCCGGAATTTCTGCAGGAATCGGCGGGTTGGCTTATTCGGGAATTGCGGGAAATCATCGTGAGTTTTATGCATCAGTCACTCTTTTGTCAGGATACGGTATGGGCGGAGATGTTACCGGAAAACAGGACCGGGGCGCCAATTCGGCCGGGTTACCGGGGGTTGGGAGGTTTATGGCGATAGGAAAAGTCGCCAAAAGAGCAGAAACCACGGTGAGAAACGGGGGTT
>JACNKY010000319.1 GCA_014381795.1 Pseudomonadota bacterium
AAGCAATATTGATTGCAACCTGATGTCCGGCGATTGCCGTCACCCCAAATGTTCCCATCAACAATGATACCATCGCGAAGAGTCCAACTTCAGCCGCTATTCCAAAACCATTGGGGATGCCTATTCTCAAAATTTCACGCAGATACAACCAGGAGGGTCTGCTGAAAGCAATAAATTTCTGGTAGCTGGCAAACATCGATGCTTTCAGACAAAAAATCAACATCGCGCAAAACATGACCCAGTGAACCATACTCGTAGTCCAACCTGCGCCAACAGCACCCAGAGCAGGAAAGCCAAAGTGCCCGAACATCAACGCATAGTTTGAAATAATATTTGCACCGAGGCCAATCAGTGAAATATACATGGTTGGACGAGTGATGGACATACCTTCACTAAACATCCGCAAGACAAGAAACGCGTAAACCGGCGGCATACCCCAGCACAACGCCTTCAAATAACCCGAAGTAACCCTGATCACCTCCGGTTCATAATCCATCCAGTACAACACTGGTTCAAGATTAGCTAAAATCAGAATGCTGATAAATGCTAAAGCCTGGCTGAGCCACAGGCCCTGAATCACATTTGTGGCTATTTCCTCTTGCTTTTCCGCCCCAAAAAGTTGTGCGATAATAGAACCGAGTGAAATCAATATCCCCAGCATCAGCAAAAAAACCGGATGGTAAAGAGCTGTCGCAATTGCCAGTCCAGCCAAATCATTTGAACTGACATGTCCAGCCATTATTGTATCCACAAACTGCATCATAGTTTGTAACAAATGCGCAATAATTACCGGAAGACCTAATTTTAAGGTTAATGAAGATTCATGTGAAAACCTTTTTAAACGTGAATATAGCTTATATTGCTTCATCAAATGTAGTTACTATTGAAAATAAGTGTTAAAAAATTACTTAACTGTACAAGCAGTTGTATGCTATCATGTACATTCTAATATGGTTATTGATAAATTTAATTTTTAATTTTTTGAAGTAGAGCTCACTTCGCTGCAACAGAATCAGGCTGACTTCAAGCTTTGCTTTTAGGACTATTTTTATATGAAAAGAGAAAACATTCTTATTATCCTCAGTATGCTGGTGCTGGCATTTTTTTTAGCAAAAATGCTCGACGGTGGAAATCTGTCAAGCGATTCTCCGCGCACACAGGAGCTGATTTACAGTGATTTCAAAGCTCTCGTTGCAACAGGTGACGTTGTCAATGCTCAAATTATCGGAGATTCCTTGATCGAGGGCTTCACACAGGATGGACTGGGCTACCGCACCTATATTCCCGCAGAAGATCCCAGCGTAATTGACTACCTTCGACTGTATCAAATTCCGATCAATTATGTGCCTGAAAAAAGTCTTCCGTGGTATTTAAGTATTTTGATAAATTGGGGGCCCTTCCTCTTAATTTTTGGAATATGGATGATACTGATGCGGAAAATGCAGGGCGGAGGTGCCGGAGGAGGAGGATTATTTTCCATCGGAAAAAGCCGTGCCAAAAAGAGGGAACCGAATGAAATGAAAGTGACCTTTGCTGATGTCGCAGGAGTTGAAGAAGCAAAAGACGATTTGAAAGAAACGGTTGAGTTTCTCCGTGATCCGGCAAAATTCCGTAAACTTGGAGGCAGAATCCCTAAAGGCATGTTAATGTCCGGATCACCCGGTACAGGGAAAACTTTGCTCGCAAAGGCGGTTGCCGGAGAGGCTGAGGTTCCTTTTTTCAGTATGAGCGGTTCTGATTTTGTGGAAATGTTTGTCGGTGTTGGTGCCAGCAGAGTTCGTGATATGTTTGAACAAGGCAGGCAAAACGCACCGTGCATCATCTTCATCGATGAAATAGATGCAGTCGGGGGCAGCCGTGGTACAGGAATGGGTGGTGGAAATGATGAACGTGAGCAAACACTCAACCAGCTTTTGGTGGAAATGGACGGCTTTGATGGAATGGAAGGGATCATCGTGATCGCCGCGACAAACCGACCGGATGTTCTCGATCCAGCGCTTCTGCGTCCAGGACGTTTTGACCGTCATGTGAGTATTCCTCTGCCTGATGTTAAAGGCAGAGAGGAAATTTTACAGATCCACGCCAAAAAAGTGGAGATGGCTGAGGGTGTTGACATGAACATTATCGCACGCGGAACTCCTGGATTTTCAGGTGCAGATTTGAAAAACCTGATCAACGAAGCTGCTCTCGGTGGTGCACGCAACAACAAAACAGAACTTAAATTAGCCGATTTTGAATGGGCACGTGATAAAGTGATGATGGGCACAGAGCGCCGGTCGATGGTCATGTCGGAAAAAGAAAAACGTAACACTGCATACCACGAAGCAGGGCATGCACTGGTTTCCGCGCTTCTCCCTAAAACTGATCCAATTCACAAAGTAACAATCGTGCCTCGCGGACGAGCTCTTGGTCTAACAGCCTTTTTGCCAAAACAAGATAATCATTCTTACGATATTGATTTCCTGAGTAACCGTATCACTATCGCCATGGGTGGACGAGCAGCTGAGGAGATAATTTTTGATGAGGTTACTACCGGAGCAAGCAACGACATTCAACAGGCAACCGACACAATCAGAAACATGATTTGCAACTGGGGTATGAGTAAAACGTTTGGTCCAATCGTTTTAGGCAGCGATAATCAGCAGAACGTTTTGGGACGTAACATCGGTAAAGGCCGTGAATTTAGTGAAAATACTGCTGCAGAAATTGATAATGAAATGCGTAAAACAATTAAATATCATGATGCGAAAGCCAAGAAACTTCTTCGTGATAATATCGATATTTTACACAAAATCGTTGAAGTTTTGATGAAAGAAGAAACAATCGAAGGTTCATATATCATGGAGTTACTGGGCCAGAACAAATCAAAAGTTGAGCCAGTCGGAGGTTGATGTCACTTCCGGGATTTGGACGTCCACCGGCATATTATTTTATGTGGATTTTGCCCCGTAATCTTTTTAGCAGACTTTGCGGGTTTGTGGCTGACATTCGAATACCGCGGATTTTGTTGACTCCGTTGATAAGAATATTTTCAAGGATCTATTCTGTAGAGTTGACAGAAGCGACTCAGCAGGTTTCAGAGTTCAGGACATTCAACGAATTTTTCACGAGGCAGTTGCTTACTGATGCACGACCATTGGACCCGGATCTGGATGCTGTACTAAGTCCTGTAGATGGATTTATCGGTGAATATGGACGCATCAATGATGGACGCTTGATTCAGGCAAAAGGGCTGGATTATCGCTTAGCAGACTTGCTGCTGGATTCGAAACGTGACAGTTTATATGACGGCGGGGAATTCATTACCATTTATTTGGCTCCACAGAACTACCACCGTATTCACAGTATGGTAGAAGGGGAGGTTCGTGAGTTCTCATACATTCCGGGAGATTTATGGACGGTCAGCCCCCTGGGTGTGCATCATGTGCCGAATCTCTTTGCCCGGAATGAACGTTTGACCACTTATATACAAACTAAAAAAGGTGAATGTGCGCTCATAAAAGTTGGCGCAACTGTTGTAGGACGCATTCGAGTCAGCTACGATGATCAAATTTCAAACCTTCAGGGTGCGCTGGCTAAACAACTTGTCTTGAAAACTCCTTATGAGTTGGAGCGCGGTGAAGAAGTTGCACTGTTTGAACTGGGATCCACTGTAATTTGCCTGTTCCCGCCAGGACAAGTTGAACTGAATGAGTTGGAATTAGGACAAACAATTCGCCTCGGCAACGCTATTGGGCGATTTAGACTGAACTCAAAAGAGTGAGAACTAAGCTTTGGTCAAAAACATTTTGGATTTTTAAATCTATAGCAAATAATTATTAAAACAAGGAAAAGAAAAATGGGTAGTTTATCTGGAAAAAAAGGTGTTATTCTTGGAGTCGGCAATCAACGCAGTATCGCTTGGGCTGTAGCTGAACATTTTCATGAACAAGGTGCAGAGCTCGCGTTGACTTATCTTACTGATCCTAAAGGACGTTTTGAAGCAAATGTCAGAAATCTTGGTGATAAAGTAAATGCATCCCTGATACAGGAATGTGATGTTTCAAATGATGAATCGATTCAGTCTTTAATCGGAGCATTAAATGATCATTGGGGAGAGTTGGATTTTTTAATTCATAGTTTAGCTTTTGCAGACCAGAAGGATTTACAGGTAGATTTCTCAAGCACAAGCCGCAGCGGTTATTCAAAAGCACATGAAATTAGTGCATTTTCACTGTTACCGCTGGCAGAAGGTGTTATCCCCATGATGAAAAAACGCGGTGGCGGCAGTATCCTCAGCATGAGTTTCATCGGCTCTATGCTGGCAGTTCCGCATTATCATGTGATGGGGCCAGCAAAAGCATCTCTGGAAGCTTCTTCACGCTATCTGGCGAAAGAAGTCGGTCCGGACAATATTCGGGTGAATGTAATTTCTCCGGGGGCAATCAGAACCTTATCTTCTGCAGGCATTAAGGATTTTGCTGAGTTGATGAGAGTTGCCGGTGAGCATTCAGCAATGAAACGTACAGCTACTCAGAGTGAGGTAGCAAAAACTGCTGTATTTTTAGCAAGCGAAGCTTCCTCAGGAATTACCGGACAAGTGATCTACGTCGACTGTGGATATTCAATTATGGCAAACTAAAGTAATCCTTAATATACAATTTATTTGATTTTCAAACCCTAATTAGAGGGACAAATAATATGAGCAAAGCGCTAAATGATTTTCGCTTGAAACTCGGTGGGAAGGAATTTGTACCTATTCTCGTCGGAGGGATGGGAGTAGATATCTCCACAGCAGAACTTGCTCTGGAAACTGCACGTTTAGGGGGTATCGGACATATTTCTGATGCAATGGTTCCCACAGTTTCTGACCGGAGATTCAAAACAAAGTTTGTACAGGAAAAACAACGCAAATACAAATACAACGTCAACAGCGCAGATAAAGCTGTGGTGCAGTTTGACCTGGAAAGACTAGCTGAGGCTCAGCGTCTCCATGTAGGACGTACCATGGACGCTAAAAAGGGTGACGGTGCCGTCTTTGTCAATTGCATGGAGAAACTTACCATGAACAATCCACGCGATACTCTGCAAACACGTCTGCAGGCATCGATGGATGCAGGAGTTGAAGGGATAACATTGAGCGCCGGATTGCATTTAGGTTCGATGGAACTGATGAAGGATCATTCAAGATTCAGGGATGTTCTGCTTGGGATCATCGTCTCTTCTGCACGCGCTTTACGACCTTTTCTCAAAAGGGCGGCGAAGTACAAAAGACTTCCTGATTATATCATTGTAGAAGGTCCTCTGGCCGGAGGACACTTAGGTTTCGGTACTGACGACTGGATGGAATATGATCTGAAAACAATTGTTCAGGATGTGTTAATTTTTTTAAAAGAAAACGATCTGGACATTCCTGTGATTCCGGCAGGTGGTGTTTTTACCGGAACTGATGCAGTAGATTTTTTTGAATCTGGCGCTTCCGCGGTGCAGGTCGCTACACGTTTTACTGTGACAAAAGAATGCGGCCTGCCTGACCGTACAAAACATCACTACTTTGAGGCAGTAGAGGAAGATATTGTTGTCAACAATATCTCACCAACCGGATATCCAATGCGGATGTTAAGACAGTCTCCTGGAATAGGTTCCGGAATTCGCCCTAATTGTGAAGCCTTCGGTTATATCCTAGACAATAAGGGGCATTGCGCATACGTTGAAGCCTATAACAAGGAACTGGAAAAAATACCGGATAAAATTTCTATTCAGGACAAAACCTGCCTCTGCACGCATTTCCGGAAATTTAATATCTGGACATGTGGTCATTATGTTTACCGTCTCAAAGACACTACTCATAAACTTGAAAATGGGAAATATCAACTTTTAAGCGCGGAAGAAGTTTTTCAGGATTATCAGTTCAGTAAAAATTATGCGATTAAACTTCCAGAAAAGATAGAATTTGCCTCCTCAGATGTAACTTTGGCTGCTGCATAGTTTGTTAAGATCAGGAAAAGGGAGCCATTTTTACTTTTAACAGTATTGCAGAAAGAGAAAAATACTCATCTCTTAATGTTTTAGATTGACAAATCCTCCACAACATTTCATAATTATTCGTTTAACTCATGCTGGCATAGCTCAACTGGTAGAGCAGCTGATTTGTAATCAGCA
>JACNKY010000243.1 GCA_014381795.1 Pseudomonadota bacterium
CAAGCATAGTCTGACCCTCAATCTCAAGAGCGGCTTTGTCCTGTCCCATACGAGAGGACTGTCCACCGGCAAGCAGGATTGCACCGTAATGTTTTTTCATCTTGGCAGATATTAATTGAGGAAAAGAAGCACAGGATCCCTGAAAATGACTGGTTTACTTCCGGGAGATTTATTATGTCTACTGAAAAACATCCACTAATTGTCTCCGGGATCAATAATCAAGGTCAAGTCCTGAGAAGCTTTTTGCATACGGGGTATATGATTTGTAATTTCAGTCATGGACATTAATAGCAAGTATACGCTACATTGCGGAACCTTTATCAAGAAAATTGTCATCCATATTATTCCCTTGACTTGAATTAGGTTCAATGTTAAATATTAATTCCACAATTACATTTGCTGAGATTTTAAGTCTTAGTTTATAGAATTGTAGATTAAAACGTACGGATTCACAATTAAATATGAATCCGGCATTTTCCGAATGTCTGAGCCTCTAAAAAGTTGTAGGTTCACAAAGTTATTTCGGGAATTAACCAAGCTACTTAAATCAGGATTAAATATGGAAAAGAACGAAAAACCAGTCTCCCAGTCGATAACTCGTAGAAAGGTTGTCAAAGGGATTGTCGCAACCGGTGCAGTCGCTAGTGTTGGTCCGTGGATTCTTCCGAAAAAAGCTTTATCATCTTCAGGTGAAGTAAATGTGCTACTTTGGTCCGATTACTGTCCTCCTGGTTTTATCAAAGCTTTCAAGGAGAAGACAGGCATTACGATGAACTTTACTGGCATTGGCTCCAACGAAGAAATCATCAACAAAATGAAAGCCACCAAAGGGCGGGGATTTGATATTTGCAGCCCAACTAATATGCGCTCCCTGCAGTGGGAACCTCTTGGTTTGTTACAGCCTATTGATTATGGACGAATTCCTAACGTCAAAAATCTTAATCCAGCAATGTTGGCTGTTGGGGACAATGAGTGGAATTTTGGAGGAAAAGGTTCTCACTGGCTTCCACAAATCTGGGGGACAGAGGGTATTGCTTGGCGCAATGACAAGTGGACTCCACCTATAAGCATCGACGGTGTGGCAATGCCGAGCTATGGAGATATCTGGCAGTCGGATGTTGAAGGAAAAACTATGATGCGTCCGCACTCAGGAATGCTTGGTGCTGGACTTTATATGGAAACTACTGGAGCTCTTGAACCAGGTGCTATGAAGCTCGCATACGATGACGAAGCTGTCATGAGGAAAACATGGCAAAAAGTCACTGATTTCTGTATCAAAAATAAGAAACAGGTAAAACTTTTCTGGAATGACGCAGACAGTCAGAAAACCGGTTTCATGAATCAAGGCGTTGTTGTAGGTCAAACATGGGACGGACCGCCGACAGTACAAATGAAAGAGGGGCTGCCGGTTGTGTACCGTGCTCCTGTTGAAGGTTCACTTGCCTGGGTTGATGGACTCTGTCTTTCAGCTTCTTCAGCAAATAGTGATCAGGCATACGCTTTCCTTGATTTCTGTTTTGATGCTGTTGCTGCCGGTCGCTCTATTGACGGTGGTGGTATTGAAGGCTGGGGACAGCACGGTTATAATTCCGCTGTATTGGGTGCAGATAAAAATGCGAGTCCTGATTATGGTAAGTGGTTTAACCAAATTTATCCTGGAAAATCTCTTGCCAATTTGTGGCCGTGGCCCAAAGAGCCTCAGTGGTATGCAGATGTACGAACAGAGTATCGTAATAAGTTCGTCAACGCATAATAAACACCTCCCGGATCTTTTCTGATTTGGGAAAATTACGACTATTTTGCCCCTCTGTAACGGTGGGGCATAGTCCTGCAGTTACTTGTTAGCACAATTAAAACAGCTTATATTAAGCTTGGTGTCTATTGAAATTAATGGACTTGTATCAAGTGCTATTTCAATAAATAGGTATAAATTATACAGAAAAAGAAGCAAATATGTTATCTTCAAAACAAACATGAGTGCAGACGTTACACTTGAAAATATATGGATCAGATTTGATGATTTTACTGCAGTTAAGAATGCGGATATCACTATCAAAGGCGGTGAATTTTTCAGCTTCCTCGGCCCTTCAGGATGTGGTAAAACAACATTGTTGAGAGCCATTTCCGGATTTCAGGAACTTTCGGAAGGCAAGGTGTACATCGGTGGTAAGGACATGGCTGGAATTGGACCTAATAAAAGACCGACAGCACTGATCTTCCAAAATTTGGCTCTTTTTCCCTTAATGACAGTTTGGGAAAATATTACTTTTTCATTAGAAGTTAAAGGGGTTGGTAAAGCCAAGCGTCTGAAACGAGCTGATGAACTTTTGGAATTGGTGGCTTTGCCGGGACAAGCCGATAAGATGGTCAATGAATTGTCTGGCGGCCAGCGCCAGAGAGTTGCCGTAGCTCGTGCCTTAGCGGCTGAGCCTGAAGTTTTGCTGCTAGATGAACCACTTTCTGCACTGGACTTGAAGTTGAGGCAGCATTTACGCACCGAACTGCGGGAGATTCAAAAGCGTGCAGGAATTACTTTTATTTATATTACACACGATCAGGGAGAAGCGCTTACAATGTCTGACCGAATTGCGGTCATGCGTGAAGGAACCATCGAGCAAGTTGGTAATGGAAATATGATTTACGATCATCCGGAAACTGCTTTTGTGGCTTCGTTTGTTGGTGAAAATAATGCTTTTCACGGTACAGTAAGTAAAATTTCTGCAGGAAAAACCATAGTTAAGACAGATGCTGGAGAATTGGAAGCGACACTTACGGAAGGCAGTCGACTAAGCACAGGAGACAAGGCGATTGTTTTTGCGCGTCCGGAATCCATGAGTTTCGTCAATAGAAAAAATTCTGTCAAAAATGTTTTTAAAGCCAAAGTTGTATATCAGGAATTTGAAGGACATTTCTGGCATTTGATACTGAGTGGTCCGAATGATAAGAAACTTAAAATGTCTGTGATCAACAGTGGTTCTTCACATGACTATGATGAAGGCACTGAACTCCAGGTCAATGTTAACTCAAAACTGGCAGTAGCACTACCTTCCGGTCCACTTGCGGCAGAGTAGGAAAATGATTCTCTGGTTCAAAAAATTCTTTTTACGCAACGGTATCGTCCTTTCATTATACATGCTGTTGATGACGTTTACCTGGATAGTGGTTATGTTTGTACTACCACAGGTATTCATGTTTGATTTTTCCTTCCGCTTCAACTGGACACAAATTGATCCTTCAAAAATTGGCGGTCCGGAAGATGTTTATACACTGCAGCATTACAAGTTTCTGCTGTTTGGCAGTCCCAACAATCCCGATCCCTTCAATGTAGTAGATGTCACAGTCTTCGGACGTACTATCCTCGCGGCGGTCTTTGTAACCTTGTTTGATGTAATACTTTGTTATCCTGTGGCATATTATCTGGCCCAGGTTGCAAAAGGTGGAATTACTCGTTTGATGATGCTCTCACTGATAATTCCGTTTTGGATCAATGAACTGCTCCGTGCATTTGCTTTCAGGATTCTGTTTGGTGAAGAAGGAACAATTAACAATGTATTATTGTATCTAGGTATATTGGATCAACCAATTGATTATGTTCGTGAAAATATCGCTCTTTATGCAGGTTTGGGTTATGCCTATATTCTGTTGATGATTTTTCCAATTTACAATGCAGTTGAAAGTCTTGACCGCAACCAAATAGAAGCGGCACGTGATTTAGGTTCACCGTGGTGGCGTATACATTGGCGGGTGGTTATACCTTTCGCCAAACCAGGAATCACCTCAGGATGTACGATGGTTTTTATGCTTTCCGCAGGTGCATTAGCTTTACCGCAAATTATAGGAGGGCCAAGCAGTTTGTGGTTTACTCAAATTATTTATCAATGGTTTAACACAGGCAGCAACTGGCCCAGAGGGTCTGCTTATGCAATGAGCCTGCTGGTCATCTGTGTGATTTTTGTCTTATTGATCATGAAGGTCTTTAAAGTTAAATTCGGGGAGATAGGCAGGTGAATTCAGCATCTATCTTAAAGTTTTTCATCAGCTTCTACATAGTATTATTCTTTGCCTACCTGTTTGGGCCCTTGATAGTGATGAGTATCACGGCCTTTAACAGTGCAGGTTTTCCACGACTTTCTCCATGGGACTGCTTTTCCACAGAATGGTTCGGTGTGCTGGTAAATGACGCCAGAATGATGGCTGGGTTTAAAAACAGTTTAATCATAGGTATCTCAGTAGTTCTTGTTTCAGTCCCCATTGGCTTGGCAGGAGCCTTGTTGTTGGCCCAATTGAGTAATCGTGTTCGTCAGGTATATTATACACTTACCATCTCAACCATTTTGGTGCCCGGTGTAGTTTTGGGAATCTCAACACTTATTTTTTGGGATAGAATGGGGATGATGTTTGATGTTGATTACGAATCATTTTTTTATGATGGCATCTTCCTTACCATAATCGGCCAGTCAACTTTCATTTCAGCTTACACAATGCTGGTGTTCATGTCACGCCTGCAACGTTTTGACCCTGTCCTGGAAGAAGCAGCTATGGATTTAGGTGCTACAAATGTGCAAACATTTCGTAAAATTCTACTGCCTTTTTTAAAACCCGCGATAGGTTCTGCGGCAGTGCTGGCTTTTCTGGCTTCTTTCGAAAATTATAACACTACAGTCTTTACCATTGTTTCAGAAAGTACACTGACGACTGTTTTAGCGAGTAAGGTCCGTTACGGCATAAATCCGTCAATCAGTGCTCTTGCTGTTATCATCATAACTCTTACCCTCTGCGGTGCATTTGTTCACGAAATTCTAAAACGACGTGAACAGGCAAAAGAACTGGCATTAAAGAAAGAAGAAAAAACAGTTTCAGTTAAATCTGCTTCACGTGGTTTGTTGAGTAATCCAGTACCTATGATGGTATTGTTGATTTTTGTTGCAGGTCTCACAACGGCGTGGATGGCACGTGGATATGATGTACAACAATGCAAAATTGAAGTCTCCGAAGAAAAACGAAAACATCAGGCGGAACTTAGTAAAATACGCAGGGTTGAGATGGAAAAGAAACTGGAAGCACAAAAAACTGACACTGCTTCTCCTTCAACTGTAACTACAAAAAAGGCTGCGCCTGGAACTAATCAGTATGGAAACATCTTTGCGCCAACAAATCTTGAGGGTCAGGTGGAATCTGAAGAAACTAATCCTGTGACTAAGAAAAATACTGAAAATCAATACCAAAATATCTTTGCACCTACGAATCTTGAAGGCCAGATCAAATCCGAAAATGAATAGAGAAAATTCATAAATTTATTTTGCAAATACTCAAAAGTAATTATTCGCTTTACAAACCTGGAAAAATAGTAAAATCTGGGGTTAGAAGCACTAATCCTTTTTCAAATGTATGAGGTAATATGACACGTACTTTTCAATATCCGGAGTTTGAAGACGCTCAACTCCATCCACGTTATACAGGAATCCCAACTTTTTTTAGGACACCATTGCAGCAATCTGCCGCCGGACTTGATATCGCTCTGGTCGGAGTACCTTTCGATGGAGGGGTGACGAATCGTCCTGGAGCAAGGCACGGTCCGCGTGAAATCCGGAACCAGAGTAGTTTGATCCGAAAAATGAATGCTGTTACCGGCGTAAATCCCTATGCTCTGGCAAAGATTGCAGACGTAGGTGATGCCTGGGTCGAAAGCCCTTTTAATCTTGAGCAAAGCCATCAGGAAATCGAAAGTTGTTTCCGTGAGATTCATGAGTCAGGTGCAGTACCTGTCTCAGCCGGCGGTGACCACTCAGTTACGTTACCCATTTTCAGATCAATTGCAGCGGAAAGACCTGTCGGGATGGTACACTTTGACGCGCACTGTGATACAGGTGATGACTATCTTGGCTCCAAATTTCATCATGGTGCTCCATTCAGAAGGGCGGTTGAGGAAGGCCTGCTTGATCCAAAACGCACAGTTCAGATTGGTATAAGAGGTTCACTCAATGATCCGGATCTTTGGAAATTCAGCCATGACTCCGGAATGCGTGTGATTTACATTGAAGAGTTTTTCGAACGTGGTTGGAAAGCCGTAATTGACGAAGCAAAATCAATTGTTGGTAATGAACCGGCATATCTTAGTTTTGAT
>JACNKY010000320.1 GCA_014381795.1 Pseudomonadota bacterium
TCGGATTCGGCGAGCAAACTCGATTTGGATTTTTCACAAATTCCGGAAACTGAAACTGATAATCTGCGGGCTTCGGTCGGTGAACGCGTGAAGCTCAATAACCCGCTTGATATTCAGACCGCTACCTGGTTTGATTATCTGAAGTTACGGCAAATGTTTGCTGCGTTACTGCGTTCTGATTATGCAGTCACGGCTTTCATGGTCGATCCCCAAGATGAAACAGAAGCGGATACAGAAGCTTTCGACCTTGCAATTGACTCTTTTCTCGATACGGTAAAAGAAAACTCAGCTTCCGGAAATGCGGCTTTGCTTTCTTCCCTTCCGGAAAGTTTGTCAAAGGCAACACGTGAAAAATGCCTGCTTGCTGGAGTAGCGCCATTGCAGGGACTAGCGGAATCTCTGGAAGCTCTGCAGCATGCCGCGAAAATCAGCAAATCCTGGAACGAATGGTCAAGGCCGGAAATTATTCCACCACTTCCGGATGACTTAAGCGTCCGCACATTGACTGAAATTGAGTCGAAAGAGATGCTGTCGCAGCAAGGATTTGAGGTTCCGCTAAGTCGTCTGGTGTCTGCGGAAGAAATTTCTGCTGCTGCGGAAGAAATTGGTTTTCCGCTGGTACTCAAAGCAGTAGCTGATGAAATATCTCACAAAACCGAGCACGGTGGAGTTGCTGTAAACCTGAAAAATATTCCGGAAGTTATTGAAGCCGCGGCCGGAATGTCTGGAATCGCTGAATATTTTATTGTTGAGGAAATGATTAGTGACGGAGTCGCGGAATTAATTCTTGGTGTTTTAGTTGATTCGCAATTTGGTCCGACCTTGACGCTAGGAGCAGGTGGGATTTTCACTGAATTGCTTAGAGATTCCGTCTCATTGCTGTTTCCGATTTCGGAATTACATATCCGTCAAGCTATTGAAAAATTACGGATAAATGCCTTGCTGAAAGGCTGGCGCGGAAATCCGGAAGGCGATACCGAAGCCCTGGTTGAAGCAGTTCTCAAACTTGCAGAATTCGTCGAACGTCATTCTGAACGTCTGGCTGGTTGTGACATCAATCCGTTAATCGTGCGTCCTCGTGGAAAAGGTGTGATTGTCGTGGACGCACTTATTAATTTGAGGTGTTCTGTTCTTCTGAAAGCAGCCACCGAAAAGTTAAAGTAGCAGCAATTACGGCAAATAATTGTACGACAATGAAAACCGGAATGTTAGCCGGCGCGATTCCAAAAAAAGTGTTGGTCACTCCTCGGGCACCTTCATGTGGATGTTAGCAGTAAATTAAGAATACAAAGAAATTTGAATTATAAAATTATCAGATGTAAGAGTCTTATTACCAAGTATAAATGAATTAAGATTTCAATTACCTGATGAAAGCTTTGTACCAGACCCATTTTTCAATGCGCCAATGATTGGAAATAATACAGGAGCCGTACTTACCAAAAAATCTTTATTGCCTTGCCAAACGTATGCTAAATCTGTTTTTTTAGACTTAAAACTACATATCTTTGCTCCTATTTCGTTTATCTGTAAGGAGAAGTTTTTATTTTGAATATAGTGTTTCATCATGCAGTTTTATTAGGGTAATACTTTTTCTTTAACCAAAAGGCCACTCTTACTAAAATAATCAAAGCTGGCACTTCTACTAACGGTCCAATTACCCCAGCAAAAGCTTGTCCTGAATTCAATCCGAATACTGCAATAGCTACCGCAATAGCGAGCTCAAAGTTGTTTCCAGTAGCTGTAAAAGAAATAGACGCATTTTTAGCATAATCAGCTCCTAGCATCCTACTTATAAAGAAACTTGTGACAAACATTATAAAGAAATAAATCAATAACGGAATAGCTATTCTGACCACATCCATAGGGATTTCAACAATCAATTCTCCTTTTAACGAGAACATTAATACAATGGTAAAAAGCAACGCAATTAAGGTGATTGGAGATATTTTAGGAATAAACTGTGTCCTGTACCATTCTTCGCCTTTCATAGGAACTAGTAACGCTCTGGTTACGATTCCTAATAAAAAAGGAATACCCAAATAAATAGCTACACTTTCAGCAATTGTAACAATTGAGATGTCAACAATAGCACCTTCAAACCCAAAGTACGGAGGTAAAATGGTTATGAATAACCACGCATAAAAACTGTATGTAAACACCTGAAATATGCTATTTAGAGCCACTAACGCTGCGCCATACTCACTACTTCCATCGGCTAAATCATTCCAAACCAACACCATTGCAATGCATCTAGCTAAACCAATTAGAATAACCCCGACCATGTATTCAGGGTAATCTTGTAAAAAAATTAGCGCCAAGGCAAACATTAAAACAGGTCCAATGATCCAGTTCATTAATAATGAAATCGAAAGTAATTTGACATCCAAAAAGACCTTTGGTAAAAGAGCATAATTCACTTTAGCGAGTGGTGGGTACATCATTAAAATCAATCCTACTGCAATCGGGATATTTGTTGAACCACTACTCATAAAATCAATTTGAGTAGAAATTGATGGAATAAAAAATCCTAATCCCACACCAATCCCCATAGCTAAGAATATCCATAAAGTTAGGTAGGAATCTAGAAAACTTAATCTTTTTGAATTCGACATTATTAATTTATTTTAAAAAAAATATAAAACATTTCTGAGGCTATTTGACTAGAGCGCTCATCATACTTGGCGGCTTCTTGCTCAGTACCATCAAATTCTTTTGGGTCGATATAATTAACCGATATTCTTTGTTCTGTACCCGGAATAAATGGACAGTTTTCATCTGCGTGATCACAAGTCATTACAGATGAAAATATTTCGTATCTTTAAATATCTTTCAGATTAAATAACTGTAAAGCGTTCCCAAAGAAAACGCTCCGACAAAGGCAAACATCAAATATGCTGCAAATACGGGAGGTCTTGCCAACGCCCAGACCGCGACTGCAGCAGGAATAGAACTCACGCCGCCCGCCAGTAAAAAGGCCATTCCAGCACCAGGTGCCATTCCTTGCTCAATCAGCCCACCAACCAAAGGCAATGCAGCATAACCATTAAGATAAGCTGGAATACCAACCGCGGTCGCGGTGAGTAAAGTCAACCAATCATCACCGCCGATTACTTGAGTAATCGTTTGGGCCGGAATATAAGCTAGCATCAGGCTTTCCAGGAAAAAAGCGACCATCATCCATTTTGCCAAAAACAATAAATTCTCAATAGCGTTTTTAGCAAATTTCCCACGCAGCTCCGAAGATTTCCAGAATTTCCAGACAACTTCTTTGGGATTGCGTACAGTCGCACCACCGCAGCCTCCGTCTCCGACTCCTGCCCGCAAAGGCTGTGAAAAGGCACCATAGCGCATCAGCACATAAGTTCCAAATCCTCCGATCAAGCCGACTGTTACCGCAGAAAAAGTTTTGAACACCGCAAACTCCATTCCCAGCGTTCCGGCAGTCAGAAAAAACATTGATGGATCCATTAACGGTGAAGCCAGCCAGAAGGCCATTACGGGAGCCAAAGGTACTCCCATTGCCAGTAATGCCGCAATCAACGGAATCACACCGCATGAACAAAAAGGAGAAAGTCCACCCATCAGAGCCGCCAAAATAATCATGGTCGACTCCTTTCCGGTGAAAACACGGGCAATTAAACCATCAGCACCACTTGCCTTGGCATAAGCTGTTAAGCCGATCGATAGCAGGATGAAAGGAGCGATGCCAAGCAGATTATCCACTGTAAAACGGATACTCTCTAAACTCTGCTGAGTATCCCACCAAGTGAGTACCGCCAGCCCGCTAAGCAAAGTCAACATCGCCCTATCTTTGAAAAACTGCATCAATTTGCTGGTCCATTCATGCTGATTGTCTAAGCGTCCGCTGTGAAATTCAATTCCAAATATATTCATTGTTAGTTTTTTCTTGATAGATTTACTGAGAAAACTCGACTTGTGTGCTTTCTGATTTTGCCGTTTCAGCTGACAAACCGAAACAGCATTCATTCGTTAAGAAAGAGATGGCGCTTTCCAGCAGTTCATAGTGCATTACGCACAATAATGTCGTTTGTTCACGCTGTTGTCGAATCAATCCGACTGACTTGAGATGATTCAAATGATGTGAAAGTGTTGAGGCCGGAATTGCTAATTCAGCCTGAATTCTACCAACCGGAACGCCTTCCCTGCCGGCCATCACCAGCAAGCGCACGACTTTCAGGCGAACTGGGTTTCCCAACTCAGCTAAAATATTTGCTGCGGTTTCTATTTCCATATTTGATAATTTAATGATGTTATTTTTAATTCGATAATACTAGAATAATAGAAATAATGTTTTATGTCAAACATTATTTTCATTATTTACTAATAATTTTGAAATTAGTTTTTGCTCAAAAACTTGCGGAACCATTTAAGCAGGTGTAACATGCCACATCAATTTGAAAAACAGCTAATCGATAGATTATGTCTCTCAGAAGAGAAACTGTTGAAGTGGACACCCGTAAATATGTGAAGGAGAAATGATGGCCGAAAAACCATTTATGCTGAACCCAAGAGGTTCTATTTTGGAAATTACTCTATCCAAAGGAAAAGCGAATGTTATCAGCGCTGAGGATAGTCGCGAACTGAACCGGATGTGGGAAGACTTTCGTGACAATCCGGAACAGCGTTTCGGTATTATTACTGGTAAAGGTGAAAAGTTTTTTTGCGCGGGCTGGGACTTGAAGAATGTCGCGGAATCCGGAGAAGCTTCGGATTCCGATTATGGTTCAGGTGGTTTTGGCGGCTTGAACTATCCGCGAAATTTCGACAAACCTGTGATCTGCGCGGTCAATGGAATTGCCTGCGGCGGTGGTTTTGAAGTGATGCTGGGCTGCGATATCATCGTTGCCGAAGAACACGCCACTTTCGCGCTTCCGGAAATCAAAGTCGGAGTACTTCCTGACTCAGGAGTGGTGAAATTGCGGAGACGCATTCCATACCATGTTGCAGTTGAGTTTATGATGACCGGACGCTGGATGGATGCGGAAGAAGCAAAACACTGGGGTCTGGTGAATCACATAGTGCCTAAAGGTCAAGGACTGGCCAAAGCCCGCGAAATTGCGGAAATGCTGGCCGCCGGACCACCTTTACTTTATCCGGCCATCAAACAGGTTTTGCGTATGACCGAAACAGTTTCAGAACACGAAGCCTTTGTTGTCCATGATGCTTGCGCCACAGTAGAAGCCGTCAACCGTTCTGAAGATATGAAGGAAGGCGCACTCGCCTTTGCTGAAAAACGTGAACCAGTCTGGAAAGGAAACTAAGATATGAAAGCAGCAATTTGCCGTGAATTTGGAAAACCATTAGTTATCGAGGAAGTTGAACTTCTACCGCCGCGAAGCGGAGAAGTACAGGTAAAACTCGCCGCCTGCGCCATTTGCCATAGTGATATCCTTTACGCAGAAGGAGCATGGGGCGGAGAGCTTCCGGCGGTTTATGGACACGAAGCTTCCGGAGTTGTGGAAAGCGTGGGTGAGGGTGTGACTACTGTTAAGATCGGTGACCATGTTTTGGTAACACTGATCCGTTCCTGTGGTACATGTCACTACTGTTCGCAGGGTGATAAAGTCCGCTGCGAAACCACCTTCCCGTTAGATGAGCGATCTCCGCTGCGGACTTTAGACGGCAAACCGATCACGCAAGGACTTCGCACCGGAGCTTTTGCGGAATCGGTAGTGGTGGATGCTTCACAACTTGCGCCTATTCCAAAAGATGTCCCGCTGGACAGCGCCTCTATTTTAAGTTGCGGAGTGATTACCGGTTTCGGGGCTGTGGTCAATACGGCTCAGATTAAGTCCGGAAGCAGCGTGGTGGTAATCGGAACCGGTGGTGTCGGACTCAACAGCGTTCAGGGTGCTGCCGTTGCGGGTGCCGAGAAAATCATTGCGCTGGATCTCTCTGAGGCAAAGTTGGAAGCGGCAAGGCAATTCGGGGCGACTCACACTGTCAATGTAGGACAGGAAAATGCGAGAAAAACTGTCAAAAGTTTGACTGGCGGTAGAGGGGCCGACTATGTGGTTGGTACTGTAGGGGCC